>DAIDTZ010000368.1 GCA_027456925.1 Nitrospirota bacterium | reverse complement strand
GTCTGGGCGAGGAGATCAAGGCTGTTGAAGACGCGGGCGCCGATCTCATTCACGTCGATGTGATGGACGGCCATTTTGTGCCGAACATCACCATCGGCCCGTTGATCGTGGAAGCCGCCCGCCGGTCCACGAAGCTGCCGCTCGATGTGCACCTGATGATAACCAATCCGGAACTGTATATAGCCGACTTTGCCAGGGCAGGAGCGGATTATATCACGGTGCACGCTGAAACGGCCTATCACCTGAACAGGCTCGTCCAGTCCATCAAAGAGCACAAAGGCGTGAAGGCTGCGGTCGCGCTCAACCCGGCGACCTCGCTTTCCTGTCTGGACTATCTCTTGCAGGATGTCGATATGGTGCTGATCATGTCCGTGAACCCCGGTTTCGGGGGCCAGGCCTTCATTCCTTCGGCGCTGGACAAGCTGGCCGGGCTCCGGAAGCGGATCGACGAACTCGGCCGCGCGATAGAGATCGAAGTCGACGGAGGCGTGAAACCGGAAAACGCGGCCGCCATCATCAAGGCAGGCGCCGATATCCTTGTTGCAGGTTCTGCGGTCTTCGGCAATAAGAACTATGCGGCGGCGATCAAAGGAATCCGAGGAACCTGAGAAAAAATTTCGGGATGCGGATTTCGGATTGCTGGATACAATCACACATCTGAACGCCTTCCACGAAAAACGTATCCGGGCGGCAAAAAAAGACCTTAATCCGCAATCACCAGGAGTATCTCATGACTATTAAAAAACAGAGTGTCAAAATCCCTTCCGAACTTAAGGACGTCAAAGAGCCGGAACTCTACCGGGACATGTTCCCCTATTCAAGCGTTCCCCGGATCGTGCTTGAGGACCGGATGATCCAGACCAACATCCCCAAGGACATCTGGATCACCGACACGACGTTCCGCGACGGCCAGCAGTCCCGGCCGCCGTACACGCCGAAGCAGATCGCGGACATCTTCGATTTCATGCACCGGATGAGCGGGCCGAACGGCGTGATCCGCCAGACGGAATTTTTTCTCTATTCGGAAAAAGACCGCGAAGCGGTGCGGCTGTGCATGGAGCGCGAATATCGCTTTCCCGAGATCACGGGCTGGATCCGGGCGAACAAGAACGATTTCAAGCTCGTCAAAGAGATCGGGCTCAAGGAGACCGGCATCCTTACCTCCTGCTCGGACTATCACATTTTCCTGAAGCTCAACATGTCGCGCAAGGACGCGCTCAAAGCGTACCTCGATATCGTGAAAACGGCGCTCGACCAGGGCATTATCCCGCGTTGCCATCTTGAGGACATCACGCGGGCCGATTTCTACGGGTTCGTCATTCCCTTTGCGCAGGAGCTTATGAAGCTTTCGGAGTCGTCCAACATCCCCATCAAGATCCGGGCCTGCGATACCATGGGCTACGGCTTCCCGTTCCCGGGAACGGCGCTTCCGCGCGGCGTGCCCGAAATTTTTTACGCCCTGATCCACGACGGCGGCGTTCCGTCGGAGCAGCTGGAGTGGCACGGCCATAACGACTTCCACAAGGGGCTGATCAACGGCGTTGCGGCATGGATGTACGGCTGTTCGTCCGTGAACGGCGCGCTCTTAGGCTTCGGCGAGCGCACGGGCAACACTCCCATCGAAGCCATGCTGATCGACTACATCAGCTTGACGGGCAACGACGCCGGCATCGATACCACGGCGATCACCGAAATGGCGGAATATTTCCGAACGGAGATGGGATTCCCCATCCCGTCCAATTATCCCTTCGTGGGAGCGGAATTCAACTCCACGAGCGCGGGCATTCACGCCGACGGGATGATGAAGAACGAAGAGATCTACAACATTTTCGATACGTCGAAGATCCTGAAGCGGCCCATGGGCGTTATCATCACGGACAAGTCAGGCATCGCCGGCATCGCCCACTGGGTGAACAGTCACCTGCACCTCGACACGGACAAGAAGATCGATAAGCGGCACCCGGGGCTCGCCAAGATGCATAAGTGGGTGCTGGAGCAGTACGAACAGGGCCGGACCACCAGCATTTCCCATGATGAATTGCTCGAAAGGGCCAAGAAGTACCTGCCCGAGTATTTCGTCTCCGACCTCGACAAGCTGAAGAAAAAGGCGCAGGCGATCTCGCTCCATCTCGTCGAGGGGATCGTAGAGCGGAAGGAAATGCGCACCATGGACCACCAGTCGCAGGAAGGGATCATGCAGAGGCTCCTGGACGAGAATTCCTTCATCCAGTTCGCCTATGTCGTGAACGGCGAGGGCAAAAAAACCACGAGAAACATCACCCAAATCCAGTACAAGGCCCAGTTCGAACATTCGGGTCTCGGCGACAACTTCTCCGACCGTCCCTGGTTCATCAGCCCTATGAAGGACGGCAAGAGCTTCGTGTCGGATTTCTACACCTCGAAGATCACCGGCGCGCTCTGCATCACCGTATCGGCGCCGATCAGCTCCGAGGCAGGCGACATCATCGGCGTGTTCGGCGTGGACATCAGGTTCGAGGACCTGGTGCGGGCGGAGTAATGGATATAACTTCTCAGGTGCTTAGGCTGGAGACTGAAGGCTGACATATACCAATCATCATGCAATGCCCGGATCAAGCCATTCAAGACTTTGCCCGAAGCTTAGTGCGATCACGAATGATTTGCTCCTAAAAACCTTTGACCTTCAGTCTATCCACCTGCGCAGCTCAGGATGCCGTAACGTCGAAATCAGACCTCGCTTGACTTCCTCATGCGCAGTATTCATCGAAGCGGCTTGAAAAAAAACATTCATGAACAAGGGGTATTCCCCGAATCCGCTTTGGGCTCGAGCTTCTCACATCCTTGGCGCGACACCGTGCCCGGACATTTGGTATACTTGAAGATGCGCCAGGCAGGCGATGGATTGCCGTGGCGTCGAGCGCGCACTCCGGAGTGGTGAACGGCAGCGCTAAACGGATTTTTCTCCAACTATGCAAAAAAAGCCAGAGCAGAGCGTGGAACGCAGTCCTCTCGATATCGAGCTGAGCGAAAGCAGGAAATTTCTGCAGACGATCATCGATACGGAGCCGGAATGCGTGAAACTGTTGAATGCCGACGGCGGCCTGATCATGATGAACCGCGCCGGGCTGGACATGATCCAGGTCGCTTCCCTCGATCAGGTCAAAGGCACCTTGATGCGGTCCCTGATCTCCCCGGAATACCGGCGGGCCTTCGTGAAGATGACTGACGACGTCTTTCAGGGAAAACCGGGAACGCTCACCTTTGAGATGACGGGCGTCATGGGAAGGCGACTGTGGCTCGAAACACACGCAGTTCCTCTCCGCAACGATAAGGACGAGATCATCGCCCTCCTCGGAATCACCCGCGACGTCACGGAACGGAAAAAGTCGGAAGACGCGCTCAAGAAAGAGCGCGATTTTACTGCCGCGGTGCTCAACACCGTGGGGGCAATGGTCCTCGTGCTCGATCGGAGGGGAAAAATTATCCGTTTCAACCGGACCTGTGAAACGGTCTGTGGCTACTCCTTTGAAGAGGTGCGGGACCGGCACGTCTGGGACTTCCTCATCCCGCCCGAAGAGGTCGAGGGCGTCAAAAAGGTTTTCAGCAATCTGACCGCCGGCATGTTTCCGAACAAGTACGAAAACTACTGGGTCGCGAAGGACGGGACCCGGAAGCTGATCTCCTGGTCCAACACGGCCCTGCTCGATGCCGGTGGGGCCATCGAATACGTCATCCCTACGGGCATAGACATTACGGAGCATCGGAAAGCGGAGAATGCGCTGAAACAGGAAAAAAAATTCTCCGATACGATCATCGACAGCCTGCCCGGAATGTTCTACATCTGCGACCAGGAAGGCAGGCTGATCCGCTGGAACAACAATGAAAAGGCGGTTACCGGCTACTCCGTCGAAGAGCTGTCGCGCATAAACGTGCTTGAGCTCTTCCGGGAAGACCGGGCGCTGATTGCGAACAAAATGCAGGAGGTCCTCGACAAGGGCAGGGCCTCCGCGGAAGCGCGGATTGTTACGAAGAGCGGCACGCACATGCCATTTCTGATGACGGGCTTCCGGATGGTCCTGCAGGAAAAAAAATATATCGTAGGCGTCGCCATCGATATCTCAGCACGGAAGAAGCTGGAAGAGCAGCTTCGCCAGTCGCAAAAGATGGAAAGCATCGGCACCCTGGCGGGCGGGATCGCCCATGATTTCAACAATATTCTTACGGCTATAATCGGATACGGGAGTCTGCTGCAGCTGAAGATGCAGAGCGATGACCCCCTGAAGCACAATGTAGAGCAGATCCTTGCCTCGGCAAACCGGGCAGCCAGTCTGACCCAGGATCTTTTGGCGTACAGCAGAAAACAGCTTTTGAACCCCCGGTCGATCGACGTGAATGAAATCATCAGAAAAGTGGAGCAGCTTCTCGCGCGCCTTATCGGTGAGGACGTGGAAATGAAGACCATGCTGGCGGACAAGCAACTATTCGTACTTGCGGACCCCGGCCAGATCGAGCAGGTGCTGATGAATCTTGCAGCCAACGCTCGCGACGCGATGCCTGACGGCGGAAAACTGTACATCGAAACGGAGCTTACCGAGATGGACGAAGAAGCGGCGCGCACACACGACGTTCGGAAACCCGGTTTGTACGCGCTCATTGCCATGACGGACTCGGGCATGGGCATGGATGAAAAGACGAGGGAGCGGATCTTCGAGCCGTTTTTCACGACCAAAGAGGTGGGAAAGGGCACGGGGCTCGGACTAGCCATGGTGTACGGCATCATCAAGCAGCACGAAGGCTCCGTCATGTATACAGCGAGGAGGGCAGAGGAACGACCTTCAAGATCTATCTGCCCGTCGTACCGGCGACGACGGAGGCGGCGCGCCGGGTGGAGCTTTCCCCGATCGCGGGGGGCGCGGAGACGCTGCTCGTTGCGGAAGACGATGAGGCGGTAAGGACCCTAACGAGCGACATACTCGAACAGTTCGGCTACACCGTGATTCAGGCGGAGGACGGCGAGGACGCGGTCAACAAGTTCATGGCAAACCGGGACAAGGTCCGGCTGCTCTTGTTGGACGTCATCATGCCGAAGAAAAACGGGAAGGAAGTCTACGACAAAATCCGGATTTTTAATCCTGCTGTCAAGGCGCTCTTCGTGAGCGGCTACACCGCCGATATCATCCACCAAAAGGGCCTGCTTGACAAGGGCCTGCATTTTCTCCTGAAGCCGGTCCCCATGAACGATCTCCTGCGAAAAGTGAGATCGATTCTCGATGAGCCCGCGTAGGGCGGACACCTCCTGCCGCCTCCCTCTTCCCGCCTGGATATTTTGTTTTATCAGCGAATATCTGCGTTCATCTGCGTCCAATTGCCGTTTTTAGGATGAATTATTTTGCGAAGAGCAGGGAAGCATAGTATAATCCGACCATGGCCACAAAACTGACGGACAAGGTTGATATGCTGCTTGCGGCCGAGCGCGGGACGATTTATAAACCCGGAGGCGCGGAGATTGCCGTCGCCCTCGCGTACCCGAACACCTACCACGTCGGCATGTCGAACCTCGGCGTGCACCAGATCTATTCCATCCTGAACAACCGCAGGGATACGCTTTGCGAACGAACGTTCCTGCCCGATGAACAGGACCGCGAAGAATATGCAACAACCGGAACGAAGCTTTTTTGCCTCGAGAGCAAGCGGTCGGCAAAGGAGTTTGATATCCTTGCCTTCTCGGTATCGTTTGAGCAGGACTATCTGAACGTTCTGGAAATGCTGCGCCTTGCCGGCATTCCCCTGCTGAAGCACGAGCGCGGCAGCGGCGACCCGCTGGTGATCCTGGGCGGTATTTGCTCGTTCTTCAACCCGGAACCGCTCGCGGACTTTTTTGACTGCATCATCGTCGGCGAAGGCGAGGAAGTTGCGGGCGAATTTATCGACAGCTACAAGGCAAACCGCGCAAAAGGCAGGAGCGAATTGCTGCGGGCCCTCTGCCGGATTCCCGGCGTGTACGTGCCGGAGTTCTATGACGTCCTTTATATGGAAGACGGAACGATCAGGGAGCGCAGGAGACTCGATCAAGCGGCCCCCGAGAAGATCGTCAAACGTACGGTCAAGGATTTCAACAAATCGCCGGCCGCAACCGTGATCCTGACTCCCCATACCGAGTTCAGTGACCGGTACCTCTCGGAGATCACCCGGGGCTGCGGCAGGCATTGCCGGTTCTGCATGGCCGGGTACCTCTACCTGCCTCCGCGCAATCTGAGCATTGACGCGGCGGGGAAGCAAGCCGAAAAGGCGGACGAGCTCTGCGGCAAGATCGGTCTTGTGGGCGCGGCGATCTCGGACTATCCCGATATCGGCGAGCTCTGCGCGGCTATCGAGGGCGGCGTTTCCGTCTCGTCGCTGCGCGCGGACTCGGTGAGCGGACCGCTGATCGAACGGCTGGCAAAGAGCGGATACAAGACCATTGCAATCGCGCCCGAGGAGGGCTCGGAGCGGCTCCGGAAGGTCATTAATAAAGGCATCACGGAAGAAGACATTCTCCGCGCCGCGGACCTGGTGTTCGGCAGCAACATCCCCAATGCCAAGCTGTACTTCATTATCGGCCTGCCCACGGAGACGCAGGAAGACATGGACGCCATCATCGCGCTTGCGAAAAAAGTCCACGAGGTGCAGCTTAAACATGCCCGGCCGCAGGGCAAGATCGGCCGCATCACGCTTTCCGTGAATTCATTCGTTCCCAAGCCGTTCACTCCCTTTCAGTGGGAACCGATGGAAGCGATCGAGAGCCTGAACAGGAAGCAGCGCTTTCTTGAAAAGGCGGTCAGGAAGATAGGAAATATGAACCTTATCCACGACCTTCCGAAGTGGGAGCATATCCAGGCCCTGCTCTCGCGCGGCGACCGGCGGGTCGGAGAGCTGCTCAGGTCAGCTCTTCGCCATAACGGAGACTGGAAGAAGGCATCGAAAGAAACGCAGATCGACACGGACTTCTTCGTCTATCGTAAACGCGGGTTTGACGAGGTCCTGCCCTGGGATTTTATTGACATCGGTGTGAGAAAAGAATATCTTAGAAATGAATTCAAGCGCGCCCTCGAAGGCGAGTTCACGCCGCCCTGCAAGGTCGGTTCGTGTATGACCTGCGGCGTGTGCAGGCCGGAGGAGACCCGGTCTGTTGCGGATTCACGGGAATGAACAGGGACAGGAAACAGTCGTACGAGGAAATATCGCTCAAGGACATCGGTTATCTGCGTGCCCCTGCTTTTGAACAGGCAGGCGGGGTTCGTCATGCATTTACCACTCGGAAGAACGATCTGGGCGCGCGAACGGGCGGCATCAAGACGCCCGGCGACTGGGACGCCGTAGCAAACGCCTTCGGCATTACTCCGGACAAACTTATTACGGTAAACCAGGTCCACGGGGAGAACATCGTCCGGATCGACGCTCAGGGATTGATACAGGGCACGATCGATCCGGGGACCGCGCTTGCCGATGCCCTGGTCACTGATGCTCCCGGGATTGCGATCGGCGTCGAGACCGCCGACTGCGTGCCGATACTGCTCTTCGATCCCGGAGTTCCGGCAGTTGCCGCGATCCATGCAGGCTGGCGGAGCACGGTCAAGAAAATCGTTTACCAGACCGTGGTGCGGATGGGGGCGGAGTTCGGATCCCGGCCCGAACGGCTGCGCGCAACGATCGGCCCGGCCATCGGGCCGGAGTGCTACGAAGTGGACGAGCCGGTCATGGGGCCGGTGCGGGAAGCGTTTCCCTCGTGGGAAGAGATCGCGACGTTCCGCGGCAAGGACCGCTGGGGCCTGGATTTGGTGAAAGCGAATGCGAAAGAGCTGATGAGGATCGGCCTGGTGGAACAGAACATCCATGCCATCGGGCTCTGTACAGCTTGCAGGAGGGATTTATTTTACTCCTTTCGCGCTGAAGGCAGGACCGGCAGGATGCTGTCAATGATCGTGATCAGAGGGTAAATCATTTCTCACGATGTGTCATAAAAAAGAATTTCAACGCAAAAAGAGATTGACGGAATCTATGAAAGATCAACGCTTCATCATAGGCTGATCAGTGAAAAACACTGCAAAGGAGTTTCTTGTTCCATGTCGATAGCCGATAATCT
>DAIDTZ010000367.1 GCA_027456925.1 Nitrospirota bacterium | reverse complement strand
GTAATGATGAGATCGAGGCCGAGGCTGCGGGCGGCCTTCGCTTCGCGAAAGGCCGTTATGCCGCAGTCCACGGAGATAAGAAGACCCGCGCCAAAAGCTTTGATCTTTTCCAGTGCTCCGGCATTTAAGCCATACCCTTCGGACATGCGGTCCGGGATATAGCTGATCACGTTCGCTCCGAGTCCCTTAAGCGCAAGATACAAAAGGGATGATCCTGTAACGCCGTCCACATCGTAGTCGCCATAGACAACGATTTTCTCGTCTTTTGCGATTGCCGTTCTGACCCGGTTGACGGCAGTGTCCATCTGGCTGAATATTCCGGGATCGGACAATGTGGAAAGCTCGCAGGAAAGAAAGGACCGTGCTGCCTGCGGATCGATGATCCCGCGATTCGCCATCAGCCTGGCAATCAGCGGGTGCAGCCCTGCCTGGTCCGCGAGCATGTCCGTAATGCCGGCATCAGGCTCTGCAAGGACCCATTTGATATGCACGCTTATCCTTTATCCCTTTTTGTTGTCATTATTGTCGTTCTTTTCTTTTTTAGCCGCATCCTCCGGGCCGTCTGAAAGGCCTTTTTTGAACCCCCTGATGGCTTTTCCCAGTCCTTCACCGAGCTGCGGCAGACGGCTTCCTCCGAAAATAACCAATGCTATGACCAAAATAATAATTAACTCCGGCATTCCCAATCCGCACATGCTGCCTCCTCGTATTCTTGTGGTGTGTTGAGATTTTTAAACGATTTCCGGGCAGGGTCAAAACGGTCTATTTCCTGCTCAGTTACGTATCGGACGCGCACGGCGTTGAAGAGGTCCTGGATCTTTCGTTTTTCCAGTCTCAGCTGCTGCTCCAAAAGCGGGATCAATCCTTTCCGGTACAGGGCATGCAGAGGTTCAAACATCCCTCCGCAGGAAGGAACGACAATATCATATCCTTCCGACAGGCTTGCCATAAAGGATAGGAGCCCGGAATTGAGGAATGGCATATCGCAGGCAACAACGAAATTGTACTCGTCGCGGGAATGCAACAGGCCCGAATAGATGCCCGTGAGCGGCCCCCGTTTGTCAAAGGCATCGGTTACAACGCGCACATCATATGCGGAATACAAGTGCGGCGAATTCGTCACGATGATGACGTCCCCGACAACGCCCTTAAGCGTGCGCAGGACATGCTCGATCAGCGGAATGCCAGCGATTTTTAAAAAAGCTTTGTCCGCACCCATTCGCCGGTTCTCGCCGCCTGAAAGGACTATGCCTGTCATGTTTAAAATTACAGCATTTACCATAAGGTGTCAACAAGGAACTTGAACTTCTTCATAATAATCAAGGACAAAGGATGGATTGGATGATTCAAAATCTTAAGACTAAAATAAGAAGCGCCAAGGAAGAAGCCTTTGCTCGACATAAGTCATTGCTTTGAGTTTTTCAGCCGGACTCATCTGTTTTGAACGAAGGAACGGAGGGAGTGCTGGGCTAAAAAGATCCACTTACCGCGATGCCGGCTACGTCTT
Source organism: Nitrospirota bacterium (assembly GCA_027456925.1). GTDB lineage: Bacteria > Nitrospirota > UBA9217 > UBA9217 > UBA9217 > JAJYKN01. The sequence continues at coordinate 821 of DAIDTZ010000367.1, read as the reverse complement.
TTTTCTTTGCGAGGATCTCTTCGATTTCCTCAGCCGAGTACAACCTGCCTCTGCCGATGCCCGGGCAGCGGGCCGAGATTTCCTGGTCCCATACGGCGCTATCCATGTTCTCCGGCCAGAAAGGCCAGGTGCGGCATTGCCAGGGCCGGGATTCATAGACCCCGCACTGGTTGTTTTTCAGGAATGGGCAGTCCTTGTCAACGTATTTGAGCTCGTATAAACCATCGCTTTTGATCGTATACCTGGCAGTAAACTCCGAAAGGGAAATGCTGAAATGCTTGGCCAACCGCCGCCGATCGTTGAACGACAGGTAGACGTAGCCGTATCTTCCCCGCGATATACAACATCTGCCGTCGCCTTGGCATTCGAAACGAAGTCCGTTCTTGAAGAATCGTTTTCCCTTGCTCACCGTTTTCTCTTTTCCCTGTTTTTCTCCGTGCCCTCTCCCCGTTCCTGTTCCCGGCTACTCGGGCTCTATCGATGCAAGCAACGAAAATGCCTGCAGCTGGTCGCGGTGCAGTTCAGCCTGTTCAAATAATTCGACAACACACAGACCGACGCCGTTCCGGTGGGCTTCCAGCATGATGCGTCGACATTCTTCCCCTTTGAACTTAAAGACCTTCATGAGGGCATTTACGACGTGGTCCATCGAGTTTGTATCATCGTTATGCAGCAGAACTTTATAGCGCGGGATCAGCGTCGTTCGGCTTTGCACGTGCAGCACAGGTTTAATCGAAGGGAAACGGGTCATCGGTCCACGGGAAGAATATCGCCGGGCTGCAAGCCGCGGCCACGGTCATCCCGCGGTCATGCCTGTCAAT
>DAIDTZ010000366.1 GCA_027456925.1 Nitrospirota bacterium | reverse complement strand
ATCGAATATTGCAAAGCCGCGGGACCGTACTTTGACAGCACGTGCTCGCACGCAACAGCGATCTCCGCAACGGGAAAAAGTTCAGGCGCGGGCGATCCTCCGGCGAACGCGATCATCCCCGGCCGGGACATATGCTTCAGGAGATCGCGGATGGCGGAACTCTTGAGATTTGCGATTCGTTCTGCGTACATATAGGGTGCTCCTGAAAAATTCATTGAAAAGAATTAAAATTCCTCCTAAGTCAGTTACGAATGAAATTCTGCTCAAATTCAAATATGGATAGAAAAAATCTTAAACCTTTGACAGGATAACAGGATTTACAGGAGTTATTTAAAGCAAAATCCGCACTTACCCGATGCTATCCTGTAATCCTGTCAAAAGCTTTTTCGGCCTGTCCGGGTTAGGAGAAAGGGGGAAAGAAAGAGGCGTGAAAGGGAGAGAATTCTTATGAAGAAATCAGCTCCCCCCTTTCGCCATTTACTTCCCCATTTATCTCAAGGATTTTATCGAACTGAATTTACCCGCAGCAGGAGCTCCCGCTGCCGCCGCAGTCGCAGGACGGCTCGCCGCCCGTGAGCATGCTGTTGATGAGGGCGGCAGCGCAGCCGACTCCGGCGTTTACCGAGATTGCCCCGAACTCGCAGTTCCTGGCGCAGGCCCCGCACTCCATGCACAGGTCACGGACAATGATTGCCGCGCGCTTGTCCCGCATTTCGAACACGCCCTGCGGGCAGACCTCTACGCACCTGCCGCAGCCCGCGCACTTGTCCGCGGCATACGTAAGGGTGGTGACATTCGCGAGATATTTCACAGGAGCCCCCATTCTTTTATCTTGAGCGCGATCAAAAGCAGCAGCGATATGACTGATGCGCCGATATAGACCGGAATGCCGATCTTCAGCTCTTTTCTTACACCGGACATGCCGGTGAATGTCGTCGAGCCCGTAAACTGGAGCGCGATGTACGAGCTCATAACGGGAAAGAAAAGATACGATACGATCATTGCCATGGTATCACCCTGCGCGGGCAGATGCAAGAGCTGATGAACAGCGAAGACTGCAAGCAGGCCGACGAGCCATCCCTTGATCGCGAAAGAGCGGAAGGGAATGAAGGGGAGCAACGCAGGTGTTACGAACGCGCCCCCGAGAACGGACGCGAGACCCAGGACCAGATAGGGAAGCCCGCCGAACCAGGCCTGTTTGAACAGGACGCCCTGGGGCTCAAGCCCGAAAAAAAGCAGGATGCCCGCGGCCAGCCAGGGGAATTTTTTCATGGCCGGATTGAGCTCCATGGGCGTAAGGACCAGGCGGTCGAGCATCGAAAACCTGATGGTGCGCATTTCAATCGTCTTCTTGTATCCCGCCCGGACGTATGCGGGGATGTCCTTTGCTTGCACGGGGCCGAAGGAAATACGAAAGCCGGTCCGTTTCTGCACCTCGGCGGCGTTCACGCCGACCGCCCCGAGCTGGGGTAAAATCAGGCGACGATGGCCGACCACGGTCTCGAGCTTTGTCGCTGCGATCCGGTTCACGAGTTCATCGGTGCCGAAGGTCCCTTTCCCGGCCGCGCACCAGACATTGATGCTTTTCGTGTCGAGGACGAGGATCCAGGCATGCATGCCTTTTAGTTCCCGCCGAAGCATGTCGAAGGTCAGCTTATAGTTCGCGGTCACGAACACATCGGAATCCTTCGTTGGGTCGCCCACGGCATAGAGCCCCGGAGCTACGGCATAGTTCATGCGGAACGCGCCGCTTCTGCTCTTGATCATGCCCCAGTAATCAGGCCGCGACCAGTCCGAAGACAGGCGGAACACGCTTCCCGCAGGCGTATTAATCGTGCCCGCGGTCCACGGCGGGGCGGCTTTTTTTACGAATTGCAGAGTCTGCATTTGCATAGAACCTCCTTGCGTCATACCGTAGCCATGAGCGACGTTGTCATGCGCTTTTTACGGGAGCGCTGATTTCCCCGCCGAACGTTTCAACGACTTTTTTTACGAACGCAGGCAAAGACGGATCTCGCGCGCCCATGACAAGAACGCAGTCTTCCGGTCTCGCATCGGCTTTTAATCCGGCCAGCAACTCATCGCGGTCCTTTACCGCTTGCGCGTGGAATGGCACGGGACCGAGGCCCTGTATGATGTCTTCCGAGGAAATATCTTTTTGGGCCGTGCCTCCGGCATAATAGATCGGCAAAAGATAGAGCGAGTCATTCTGTTGGAAAACAGTTCGAAAGGTTTCGATGTATTCATCTTTCAGGAACCTTGTCGGGCCGAACCCGTGCGGCTGGTATATGGCAATAATGCGCCTCGAAAGGCCGCGGCTCGCGCGAACAACGGCCGCTATCTTTGCCGGGTTATGGGCAAAGTCGTCGATCACCGACACGTTCCAGCTTGTCCTGGTCACGGAAAAACGCCTGGCCACGCCCTCATAATTTTTTACCGCATCAACAAGCGCCGCACCCTCGCATTCGAAATGCTCGCACACGCACAGCGCGGCACGAAGGTTCTCAAGATTGTGCTCCCCAGGAAGAGGAAGAAGGTATTCCGTTTGTCTTCGAATGAGCTTGACCGAGGTCGGCAACAGCTCTTCCTGGTCCGGGTGCCACGAGCTTGACCCATTCCGGCCGAAGCGGACAGTTGCAGGGAGTGAGAGAAGGATCGGATCATCAGCATTGGAAGCGATCCAGGAAGAATTTGAGGCCAGTGTTTCGAAAAGCTTTGTTATCTCGTCAATGCTTTTATGGTCTTTCGAAACATTCAGGAAAACTGCCGCCTCCGGGTGGTATTTGACGAGCGTGCCGTCGCTTTCGTCAGCCTCCACAACCAGAAGATCGGAGCCGCCGCTGTAGGCATTGCCGATCATGCCCTGCTTTTCGAGCCTGCGCAGTCCCGCGCCGCTGATGAGCGAGGGCGATTTCCCGCAAGCGGTCAGGAACTCGAAGATCATCGCGGTCACCGTCGATTTTCCGCTCGTGCCTGCAACTGCGATCGTTCTTTTCGACGCGATAAGGGCAGCGAGCAGATCGGACCGATGGACAATGGGAAGGCTGCGGCTTTTGGCAACAGCGATGTCGGGATTCGATTCTTCGATTGCCGTTGAAACGCAGACCACGTCGGTTTCTTCAGTGACGCCCGAACCGTCCTGGGCAACGACAGCACAACCGAGCTTTTGGAGCGATTTACGGACAAAGGCAGTGTCCTCGCTTGCAAGCAGGCGATCGGAGCCCGAGACCGCGATCCCCTGGAAGCGCAAGTATTGGGCAAGCGCGCTCATGCCGCTTCCGAAGATCCCCGTAAAATGGACGCTGCGGCACTGGCGACCGCTGATCGCGACAGCCGGAGGATCGATGTACACGATCGTGCCTTCCTTCACAATATCGAACAGCCGTATGACGTCGAGATTTCGAAGGACCACGCACCCGTGCGACAGGGGACTGCCGATCAAATCCTCCCTGCCCGTGCCGTGGATATAGATATAGCGTTCATAGGAATCGATCCCCGCGCCTTTATTGATCCCTTCCTCAAGGCCTTCGAGCCGCAGAATACGGGTCAGGATCAAATTATCTCCGTTCTGTTTATGGTCCCAGTCTTCGCCCGTGTCCTCGCGGTCCCGGAAAATGCGGCCCAAAGGCGCGCCTGCGCCGTATTTCTCATTGATCCGGTGCAGACCGGGCGGAGTTTTAAGGGAGTTCTCCCGATGGCCGTTGCCGAAACGGGAGGTGGAGGCAACGTATTGCTCGACAACAATGTCTTTTACGCAGACAAGGAGCTTTTGCGTCTCTACGGACACTACGAGGAAAAGCTCTTGCGGATCGTGAAGGGATGGCCCTACTTTTTTATAGATGCGGCGTAAACGAGCTGGTTCCATAGCCTGTTATTTTAACCTGTTTCGTCCTACGCGTCTATAGAGTTGAATAAAAAGTCGTACATGCTATTCGGCTGGTCTTTGGCTGGTTCAGGCTTGCAGACTGGACCACAAATTAATGATGTGGTTCAATCAGCATGATTGAACCAGCGAAGAGCGTTTGTGCACGATGTCGTGACCTTTAACAGTAAAGGATTTTCGCCGGGTGCCTTCTTTGGGTCACTTTTCTTGGGCACGCAAGAAAAGCGACAAACACGCGCAGGTTGGAATTCCGAATCAGCCGCGAGACGCTTCAGCATGTAGTTTCAAACCAAGAGCTTCGACAACCTTGAGGATGGTGTCAAAGCCGGGACTGCGCTCACCCGAGAGCGCCTTATAGAGGCTTTCCCGGGATAGGCCTGCGTCCCGCGCAACCTGCGCCATGCCCTTGGCACGGGCAATATCGCCCAATGCTTTTGCTATGAATGCTGCGTCGCCGTTGGCTTCTTCAAGACAAGCTTCAAGATATGCAGCCATTTCTTCCGGAGTGCGGAGATGTTCGGCAACATCGTATCGAGTAGTTTTGGTTTTTTTCACAGTTCCCTCCTACAAATTCCGTGCAAGGCTTAACGCCTTTTTGATATCGGCGGTTTGCGTGCGCTTGTCGCCACCGGCCAACAAAATAATTATCTCACGTCCATGCATCGTGTAATAGACACGATAACCGGGACCGTAATCAATTCGCAGTTCAGATACGCCCTCACCGACAGGACAGACATCTCCTGGATTTCCAGCTGCAAGACGTTCAATCCTGGCCAGCACCTTTGCTCGTGCGCGAATATCGCGCAGGCCATCGAGCCATCGGACATAGGTTTCTGTTTTCCGAATCTCGAACATGATAATATTGTAGCCAGCAGGCTACAGAT
>DAIDTZ010000365.1 GCA_027456925.1 Nitrospirota bacterium | reverse complement strand
TTCCAAGGGCATGGTCATCGGCGTGCTTGAGGCCATCAACAAGAAGGGCGGGGGGCCCTTTACCGGGGAAGACCTTGAGGACTGCTGGACGCTTTCAAACCAGGTCGCCATTGCCCTGGAGAACGCCGGCCTCTACGCTGAACTGAAAGAGACCTTTGTGAATACGGCTGAAGCGCTGGCAGCGGCGCTCGAAAAGAAGGACCCTTACACGGGCGGCCATATCAAGCGGGTGGTCGAATACAGTATGGCGATCGCGCAGCATATGGAGCTGCCGCTCACGGACCTGGAAGAACTGCGGCTGGCCGCTGTCCTGCATGATATCGGCAAGATCGGCATCCGGGACAGTGTGCTCCTGAAACAGGCCCGGCTGGACCAGGGAGAGATCGCCCATATGCGGGAGCATCCGCTCGTGGGCGAGGACATCCTGGGACATATTGAACAGATGAAAAAGGTCCGGAAAATCATGCGCGCCCACCACGAAAAATGGGACGGCAGCGGCTATCCTGACGGGTTGCGGGGGGCGGATATCCCCCTCCATGCCAGGATCATCGCAATAGCCGACACCTTCGATGCCATCACGACCGACCGGCCGTACCGAAAGGCCGCGGATTGGAAAACCGCAGTCGAGGAGATCGAGCGGTGCTCCGGCGCGGACTACGATCCTGCGATCGTTCAGGCCTTTGTCCGGGCGAGCGCGGCAGGCGACATTACGATTCTCAACGGCCGGTAAGCAAGGCATCGTTCCATGCGTTTTTGAGGAATAACCTTTTTGATGGTTTCGTAAAAAGTCCTTGAAGCCGTCTTTGCGAGCGAAGCGAAGCAATCTCGTAGTTCGCAACTGCCTGAAAAATCGAGATTGCCGCGTCGCTCCGCTCCTCGCAATGACGGCAGAGGAGACTTCTTACGAGATCATCCTTTTTCATTCCGGCAGGAAGCGAATCACAGCTCATTAAAGGGGGACATTCATGGCAGACATACAAACACAGCTGTTTTCCCGGTTCGGCAAAAAGATTCCCGCGAACACCGTTCTCTTCCAGGAGGGCGATGTCGGCGACAACATGTTCATTATCCAGTCCGGAAGGGTCAAGATCAGCAAGCGGATCCGCGGCGTGGAGAAAACCCTTGCGACCCTCGAAAAGGGGGAATTCCTGGGCGAGATGGCCATCCTGAACGACAAGCCGCGTTCCGCATCAGCCGAGACGCTTGAAGAATGCGAGATGCTGGTCATCGACCGGAAGACCTTCGATGTCCTGATCCGCGGGAACGCGGAGATCGCCGTGCGGTTCATCAAGCGGCTCGCAGACCGGCTGCGCGAGACCAACGACCAGATGGAAGCGCTCATGATCAAAGACAACACAAGCCGTCTCGTAAGCATCCTCGCCAAGCACGTGCGGGAGCGAAAGGCCGCCGGCGAATTCACGATGACCATTGAAGACCTTGGGGGCCTTGCCGGCATAGAAGCCGCGCAGGCCAGGTCGATCCTGGAGAAGCTCGCCAGTGTCCGGATCGTCGAAGTCGTGGGCGAAAAGGTACATATCAGGGACCAGGAGCAGATCGACCGGCTGCTGCGCTATCTTGAAATGCGGGAGATCTTCGGGGAAATGGCGTAAGCGACAGGAGTTGGAAAAGGTAGGCAGTAGTCAGGAGACAGGAGGCAGTAGCTATGAGTCCAAAAACCGGCAAACGCGCTGGAATGTACATAGCGCTTATCGTGGCAGTGGTGCTGTCCATCTTTCACCTGATGAATGCCAGGTTCTTCGAGGTCCTGGAAGAGAAGACCCTCGACATGCGGTTCAACATGCGGGGGAAGATCGCTCCGGGCCCCGAGACCGTTATCGCGGCCATCGATGAGAAGAGCATCAGCAAGCTGGGACGCTTTCCCTGGACCCGGTCGGTGTGGGCGCGCGTCGTGGACCGTCTTACGGAAGACGGCGCCAAGGTCATCGTGTTCGACGTGTTCTTTACGGAGCCCGAGAGCGTGGAGGCTGATGACCTTCTGCAGCAGGCCATCCGGCGAAGCGGCCGCGTGGTCCTGCCGCTGGTATTCGATTTTTCCGAAGCCGGGTTCAAGGAATCGGGCTTTACGAACAAGAAGGTGGATGTCATGGTTCCTTCCTCCTATGCGGTGGTCAGGCATGCCGACGAGTCCTCGTTTCCCCTGCAGGCAAAGATGGTGTTGCCGCCCCTGTACCGGTTCTCTTCCGTTGCCAATACGATGGGCCAGATCAACATGATCCCCGACAATGACGGTACGCTTCGATGGGAGATGCTCGCGATCGAATACCAGGGCGACTACTATCCGCCCATTGGACTCCAGGCTGCCCGGCTTTACCTCAATCTGAAAAACGAGGACATGGCGTTCGACCGGCAGGGGGGCGTCACCCTCGGCGACACCGTTATCCCCACTGATGAATACGGACGGATGCTGATCAATTACCGCGGCCCGGACAGGACCTTCCCCATGTACTCGATCTCCGATATTCTGGACCGGACGGTGCCCGCGGGGACCTTCAAGAACAAGATCGTGTTGATCGGCGCAACGGCCATCGGCATCTATGACCTTCGCGTCACGCCCTTCTCATCGAACATGGCGGGAATCGAGAAACATGCGAGTGTGGTGGACAATATTCTCCACAAGGATTTCATCTACCGCACCGAGGCGAGCGTCTATATCCTGATCTTCTTTTTCGCGCTTGCTCTCGGCATAACCATCCCCCGGCTCGGCGCCAAGGCGGGCGTGGCACTGTTCCTTGCCCTCTTCGCCGGCTACCTGGGGATCGTGTACTACCTGTTTGTTGCCAAGGGAATCTGGTTCAATCTTGTGTACCCCGCGTCCGCGCTTTTTTTCGGATACACCAGCCAGACCGCTTACCGGTTCTTCATGGAGGAGCGCCGGTCCCGGGACATCCGCAAGATGTTCTCAAGCTACGTTTCGAAGCGGATCGTCGACGAACTCATCAGGGACCCCAGCAAGGCAAAGCTCGGCGGGGACCGCAAGGAGATCACGGTGCTTTTTTCCGATATCCGGGGCTTTACCACGTTCTCCGAGAAGCATCAGCCCGAGGAAGTGGTCTCGCTCCTGAACGAATACCTCGGCGCCATGACGGAAATCGTATTCGAGTATGAGGGGACGCTGGATAAATTCGTGGGAGACGCGATTATGGCGCTCTGGGGGGCGCCCATAGGCCAGCCGGACCATGCAGAGCGCGCGGTCAAGTGCGCCCTGGCCATGATCGATAAGCTCAAGCAGCTGCAGGCAAAGTGGGCGTCCGAGGGGAAATACGTCCTCGACATCGGCATCGGGATCAACACCGGCGACATGGTGGTGGGCAACATGGGGGCAGAGGGAAAGAAGATGGACTACACCGTGATCGGCGACAATGTGAACCTCGGCGCGCGCTTAGAAGGCTTGACAAGAAAGTATAATAATCATATCATCATATCGGAATATACCTATGGGAAGGTCAAGGACATCGTCGTGGCAAAAGAACTTGATTCCGTGACTGTCAAGGGAAAAGAAAATCCCGTGGTGGTGTATGACCTCGTTGGGTTGAAATAACAATCAGGCGGCGCGGACCATCTACCGCATAGTTGGGATGCTCAGGGGAGGGTGAATGAAGGTAAAAATATTGGGGTGCTCCGGTTCCGAAACCATCGGCCACATGCCGCCCGGCTTCCTCGTCAATGACGTCCTGATGCTTGATGCCGGCACGATCACCGCTGCGCTGAGCATTGAAGCGCAGAGCAAGATCACCGACATCCTCATCAGCCACACGCATCTTGATCACATCAAGTCGCTTTTGTTCCTGGCGGACAACATTATCGGCCGCATCAAGAAGCCCGTGAACATCCGCGCAATCCCGAAAGTCATCGAAGCGATCCGGAAACACCTGATGAACGACCTTATCTGGCCCGATTTCACCAGGATCCCGACGCCGAAAAATCCCGTACTGGCCTATGCGCCGATGCCGGTCAACAAGACGGTGAGCATAGCAGGATTGAAGGTGAAGGCAATTCCCATGAACCATCCGGTCCCCGCGGTGGGGTTCCTGGTGAGCGACGGCAAATCATCGTTTCTGTACAGCGCGGACACCGGTCCGAACGAGGGGCTTTGGAAAGAGGCGGCAAAGGCCAAAAACCTTTCTGCGATCATTGTCGACACCTCCTTTCCGAACAGTCTGGACGGCATTGCCACGCTGAGCGGACACTTTACCCCGGGCCAGCTGCACCGGGATCTCGCCAAAGCGCGGGTCGCCAATGACGTGCCGATTTACATCTACCACGTAAAACCGGTCCATAAGAAGAAGGTGATCAGCGAGCTCAAAGGTCTGGGCAGGAAAAACGTGAAGATACTCGTGGAAGGAAAGACCTATAACTTCTGATAACGTTCGGAGGCCGGAGTTCAGCGTTCAAGGTTCAAAGTTCAACGTACAACGTGGGCGTTGGTTTTATTTGAAGGAGAAGAATGGCCTGGTTTAAGAAAGAACGACCCGAGAGCGCGGCGCAGGAAGCGCCTGCCAAGAAAGTAAAGATCCCCGAAGGGCTCTGGATCAAGTGCGACAACTGTAAAGAGATCATCTACCGCAAGGAAGTCGACAAGAACCTCAAGGTCTGTCCCAAGTGCGATTATCACTTTCGCATCTCGGCGTCGGAGCGGCTGCCCTATCTTGTCGACGAAGGCAGTTTCCTCGAGGTGGAGGACGGTCTTTCGCCCAAGGATTTTTTGAATTTTAAGGACTATAAGGACAAGCTCAAGAGCAGCCGCAAAAAAACGGGGCTCAAGGACGCTATCATCTCCGGCGAGGCGAAGATCGGCGGCAAACCCGTTTCGGTTGTCGTCATGGACTTCAACTTCATGGGAGGCAGCATGGGTTCCGTGGTCGGAGAAAAGATCACCCGGGCCGTGGAACGGGCCATTGAGAAGCGGACGGCCTTTGTTTCGGTCGCGTCGTCGGGGGGCGCGCGCATGCAGGAGGGGATCCTCTCGCTCATGCAGATGGCAAAGACGTCGGCTGCCGTGGCGCGTCTCGGTCAGGCCGGACTTCCGTTCATCTCTGTTTTGACGGACCCGACCTTCGGCGGGGTCACGGCAAGCTTCGCCATGCTCGGAGACATCATCGTTGCCGAACCGAAGAGCCTCATCGGTTTTGCCGGGCCGCGCGTCATCGAACAGACGATCAAACAACAGCTCCCCGGCGGGTTCCAGCGGGCCGAGTTCCTGCTCGAACACGGTATGATCGACATGATCGTGCCGCGCAAGGACCTCCGCGCCACGCTCGCCAAGGTCCTCGATTTCTTCGCTGCATAAAGGTCCGCGATGGCCGGTATGGCAAAAATTCTGATTTCTCCTCGGGGCCGTTCTGATCGTCGTGGGGATCGTTCTGCTCCTGCTGCAGAAAACGCCGTTCCTGGGGAAGCTTCCCGGCGACATCCTGGTCGAGCGGAAAAACTTCACCTTCTATTTTCCGCTGGCCACGAGCATCATCATCAGCATCATCGTCAGTCTTATCCTGTATCTCATCGGGAAGTTCAGGTAGCAGGCATGACGCCGTCCCTCCTCCTGTTCCGCCGTCCCGCTCCCGTTGCCGGCATTGCCGGACCACGAACGAGGTTGCGTCCATGATCGATGATGCGGTTGTGAAACGATCTGCCCTCCTGATAGCCGCACTGGCGGCGTTCCTTACTCCCTTCA
>DAIDTZ010000364.1 GCA_027456925.1 Nitrospirota bacterium | reverse complement strand
ACGGCCTCTGCAGAAACGCGGTAGCAGTTAATAAAGAGGGCGATATGCAACAAGGCTTTTTCCGGATAGGGCTTCAGCGTCCGAATGTAGAGACCTTCCTCGTGATAGAGTGCGAGAGCTTTCCTCCACTACCCCGGCGACTGACCGGCTTCAAGCAGGCTGATCAAAGGTTCCTCAGGGTGAGGAAGTCCGGCAAGTTTCCATGCCAGTAGCGGATTGTAAAACTCTTCCTGCAAACAGGTTTTCGGCTTATGCACGTTCTTACAAACGGCGCTCAGCATCGGGAAAAAATTATATTCTTTGTAATACCATCGTATGAATTTCAAAATTGCAAGTTTCTCATCAGTGATCTTGCCATTGTTTTCCCGCTCCGCCAATGCGTTGGCAACGGATTCATTCCAGTCATCATAGTTCACAAGGTATCCGTCTCCATCTATGGCAATTTTACGGTTTTGTACCTCAATATAGTCGAGAACAGTCATGGTATCCTCCTATCAGCAACTCGACTGCGTGCTCTATTAACATTATAACAGAATATATTTCCGACATTCTCCTCTTTCCCTTTTAGGGATTTCCCCGGCTTTTATCATGGATGTATAATCATGCAGGCCATCCCGGCAACACCGTGATCTTTTCTGAACAGCTCGCAGATGGTGGCGAAGATCACGCGTGCATCGCTCAGCTTTATTCTGTAATAAGCAAGACGACCGACTCGTTCCATACCAGGTGTTCTAAATAAAAGCGCGAGGTAAGCTTGTTTCATCAGCTTATCCCTCTTGAGGAGGCGCAGATTTTTTAAAAAACGGTTTAATCCCACTGGTGACCACGGTAACCTGGCGAGAAGCTGATATCGATCCGTTTTGTCATGAAAATCCACGCGTCTTTCACCACTCGTGAGCCGGAAGAACAACAAATCCTTGACAATAACGCCTTAATATCAGATAATAGCCCACATCACAACAGAGCCTCATGCCTTTTGCCGCGTCATTATGAGCGGCATATCTGTTTCTGCGTATCGATGACACGAGGAGTACGTCTTGCCCCAAGAATACCTTGAGTTTGAAAAACCGATTGCCGAGCTTGAAAAGAAGATCGAGGAGCTGACGCTCTTTACGTCCAATGGCGGCATCGATCTCGAAGAAGAAATCCTGAAACTTCAGAAGAAATCGGACCAGTTGCTGGCAGAGATCTATTCAAAGCTGTCGCCGTGGCAGAAGGTCCAGATTTCCCGCCATGCGAACCGTCCTTATACCCTTGATTACATCGAAGCCATGATGACCGATTTTGTTGAGATGCACGGCGATCGGGCGTTTGCAGACGACCCCGCCATTGTCTGCGGCATGGCCAAACTCGATGGCGCACCCGTGGTGGTTATCGGCCATCAAAAAGGCCGGACCACGAAAGAGCGGGTGATCCGCAATTTCGGCCAGCCAAACCCCGAAGGGTACCGGAAAGCGCTCCGGCTCATGCGATTCGCTGAGAAATTCAACCGGCCGCTCATCACCTTCATCGATACGCAGGGCGCCTATCCCGGTATCGGGGCTGAAGAGCGAGGTCAGGGCGAATCGATCGCCCGGAACCTTTATGTCATGTCGATGCTCAAGATCCCCATCGTAACCGTGGTGATCGGCGAAGGCGGGAGCGGCGGCGCGCTTGCCCTCGGCATCGCCGACCGCGTGATGATGCTCGAACATGCCACCTATTCGGTCATCTCACCCGAAGGGTGCGCGGCGATCCTCTGGAACAACGGCGCCAAGGCGAGCGAAGCCGCTGAACTGCTCAAGGTCACAGCACAGGACCTCTTTCAGATGAAGGTGATCGATGAGGTGGTGGAAGAACCGATCGGCGGCGCTCACCGCGATCCGCGGCGGGCCTCGGAGCTGCTGAAGGAAGCGATCACCAGAAACCTCGGTGAAGTGAGGAGCATGGAACCGGATGAACTGGTGAAACTGCGGTATGAGAAATTCAGGAAATTAGGGACGTTCGACCAGCTCTAAGAGCCCTACTCGATGTCTTTCTGCAAACGTTTAACAGCCGTCCGCAGTCCTGCCATGGCATCCTGAATGTTTGCGAAGTTTGATAAAAAAAGCAGAAGGCAGTAATCGCCTGATACGGGCACAATAAGCTCATTCCCCTCATCAAGCGAAAAAAGCACCGCGTTGATGGTCCCCAGCCCAAGGCGTTCCGTAATCTCCCGGATGTGGTCAAGATGGATCTCTTTCCACGCGCCCAACAGCTTCAAATCGCCGTCATAAGCGCCCGACTGGGAGATCGTTTCTCCTTCATTGTCCAGAAAAATGACCGCCCGCGAGCCTTGAACCGATGCTATCAGGTCATCAAGGATCTGTTGGATCAACCATACCTCCCCCCGGCAGGGCTTTCGCCTCTCCCAACTCCGCGCTTCATCAGCTGAAAATCATAAAGAACAGGAACGTAACGCTTGAGCCGATCAGTGCCCCGGCCAGAACCTCCAGAGGCTTGTGAATTCCAAATTGCCACCTGCTCCAGCTGACCATGACGGCAAGCACAAAAATCAGGACAACGATTGCGACCGAATCCGTGAGAAAAAACGCAGCAGCCCAGATCGAGAAGGATACTGCGGCGTGGCCGCTCGGCATGCCGCCTCTGAGCGGCTCACCTTTGCCGACAAACGCCTTGATGATGATCACCATGATAATCACCACGGCGAGGGAGACAAAAGCAATGACGTCGTGCGGCGCTTTCCGTATATGCCAGTGGCCGTACAGGACCGTGTTTTTGAGCGCGGGGTACAGGATGAGATAGCCGAGGGTAAGAG
>DAIDTZ010000363.1 GCA_027456925.1 Nitrospirota bacterium | reverse complement strand
CATCGCCGAATCGGCCCTCAATAAGGGGCATACCGTCAACCTGATCGCATCGGCTGACGGCATCTACTGTTTCCTGACGAAACAGAAAGCGAAGGGCATTCTGAACGCCGAGGAGGAGTTCGCCCGGCTCATACAAAAAGGTTTGAAGGTGTATCTCTGAGGCGGGTGCCTCAACTTTCGCCGTGCGGCGAAAGAAGACTATCTTGCAGGCACGGAAGTCGGCTCGCTCAAAGGCCTGTTTGCAACCATGGGCGCGACCGATGTCTGGCTTAATCTCGGTGCATAGGAGGAGCGTATGGGAAATGTTGCGATGATCTTGAAAAGGTCTCCTTACGGCGACATCAACGCGGCTGAGGTCGTAAGGCATGCCCTGGGCGCGGTGTCCTTCGAAATGAGCGTTGACCTGATCCTGATGGATGGCGGGGTGCTGCTTGCGAAGAAGGGGCAAGACGATGCCGGGACCGGGTTCACCAACCTGGAAGGAACCCTCAAGGACTGTTTGGAGATGGGCGTGTCAGTCTATGCCGACGTTGCTTCACTCAAAGCGCAGCGCGTCGCATCGAATGACCTTGTTGAAAACGTAAAGCCGGTCGGCGGCAAAGAGATTGCCGGACTGTTGAAAGAAGCAAAAGCGACAATGATATTCTAATAAGGAGGCTGCTATGCTCGTGATGATAAAAAGCGCGCCCGATACGACCGATGGAGCACTTGGATTGACCCTCGCGAAGGAAAGCGGGGCCGATCTTGTTCTCCTGCAGAACGGCGTCTATTTTGCCCAGAAGGAGCGGCTTGGGGTTTTTTCAGGCGCCGTGTATGTCCTGGGCGACGACAAGAGGCTCCGCGGTCTCAAGGATTCCGAAATGGATGAACGGGCCAAGATGATCAATTACGATAAATTGACGGACATTATAACGAGCGGCGAGAAGGTAACAGGCATGTTCTAAAAAATAGCTCGCAGCCGGCAGCTCATAGCTGACTGCATTTGCAAAGAGACGCGAGCCGTGAAATATGAGCGGGGAGGGTATTATGTCAAGGATCGTTGTTTTAGGGGGATCGTTCGGGGGATTGACAGCGGCTTTTGAGCTGAAGCGGCTGCTCGGCAAAAAAGCTGATGTGACCGTGGTGAGCGGCGACGACCGGTTCGTGTTCCTGCCGTCCTTGCCGTGGCTCATCATGGGGTGGAGGAAGCCGGAGGACATTACGCTCAGGGTCAGCGAGATCCTGAAACCGAAAGGGATCGAGTTTGTTCATGATGCAGCAAAACAGATCGATGCCGATTCATCGAAGGTCATTACTTCCAAAGGGAAAGAGCTGCCTTATGATCATCTCGTCATATCCACCGGTCCCTACCTTTCCTTTGATGAAATCCCCGGCCTCGGACCGGACAAGGGGCATACCGACTGCACGTTCACGCTTGATCATGCATTAAGGACCGGGGAATCGTGGAAAAAGATCCTGTAGAATCCCGGCCCGGTCGTTGTCGGTTCGTCGCAAATGGTAAGCTGCTTCGGCCCCTCATACGAGCTTGCCTTCGAGATGGACGCCGAGCTTCGCCGCCGCAAGATGCGTCACAAAGTCCCCATCATCTACCTCACTTCCGAACCCTATCTCGGCCATATGGGCGTCGGCGGTCTCGGCAAATCCAAAACCTTCATGGAGAACGAGTTCGCCGAGAAGGATATCAAGCCGCTGGTGAGCCAGGCCATTCAGGAAGTTGCGCCCGGAGAGATCAGGCTCAAGGACGGGAATAAAATTCCGTTCAAGCTTGCCATGATCGCCCCGCCGTTTAAAGGCGTGCCGGCCGTTCTGTCAATCGGCAATCCGAGAGGATTTATCCCGGTGGACAAAAATTACCGCCATACGAAACACAAGAACATCTTTGCCATCGGTGTCGCGATAGCGATCGCGCCGCCGGAAGTTACGCCGGTGCCCACGGGCGTGCCGAAAACAGGATTCATGACCGTCAAGATGGCGAAGACTGCCGCTGCAACCATTGCGTCGGACGTTATTGGGAAGACCCCGCCCATCGCTGACGAGCTCGGCGTGGTCTGTCTCATGGATATGGGGAATACAGCCGCCCTGATGAAGGCATATCCGGTGCTCCCGCCGAGGCAAAGCTCTTATACAAAAAAAGCGATCTGGGCGAAGTGGATGAAGGTTGGGTTCGAAAAATACTTCCTGTGGAAGATGAAAAATGGCATGAGCAGCCTGCCATGAAGAAAAAGACATTGAAGTTGCACGCGGATTTTTATAAGATATTTTCCAACCCCGGCGGCTTTAGCTCCTCTGCCTGCTGCTATGAGGGGGAGCTAACTGCAGGCGAGATCACCGAGAAGCTTGGAGCATCAATATAGGGGGTATTGCATGAAAGTACGACAGGGTTTTTGTTTTGCGATAGTATTGATGGTTATTATCGTAGTGGGTTTTGCCAGAGCAGGAAGTTGCGGAAGTAAGGGTTCTAAAATAAAACTTCCTAAGACCGGCCAGACGACTTGTTATGACAGCTCAGGCAACGTAATATCCTGTACGAATACAGGCCAGGATGGAGAACTGCAAAAAGGCGTTGCCTGGCCGAATCCGCGGTTTGCCGCAAACGCGGATACCACGATTACCGACAATCTGACAGGGCTCGTCTGGGCGCCTAACGGCAATCTTATGCAGACAAGAGATCCTGATTGGAAACAGGTGCAGACTTTCGTCGGGGCGGTTACATGGCAGCAGGCCCTTGATTATGTAGCAAAACTGAATGCTGAGAAATACCTGGGACAGAATGACTGGCGCTTGCCGAACTTCAAAGAGATAGGAAGCCTTGTCAACAACGCCCAGACCAATACCGCCGAGTGGCTGAATAGCCAGGGATTCACCAATGTACGGGCCAGCGCTTTTTATTGGTCGTCTACCTCCTATACCAACGATCCAGCCAAGGCATGGGCCGTCGATATGGTCTGGAGCAACATGAAATATCTCGATAAGACCAGATATTTCTATGTATGGCCTGTGCGCGGGGGGGAGTAGTAAAAAAATACATGATCGGCCTATTAGCTGTTGAAAAACTCTCCGATCATCCTTCGGCAGGCTAAGGGCGAACGGAGGGATGATTGAAACGATTGACTTTTATCCGTTCGTGGTGAGCCTGTCGAACCACTCAAAACGCTTTTCAACAGCCTGTCAAGGTTTATGCAGAATCTTTCCGGAAAAGTCTGATTTTGCAAATTATCCCTGATTGAAAATATCGAAACGAAGTTATTTTGACGGCATTGTCGTTGACTAAAATCTCATAAAATTTTTACTCTTCTTCACGCGCAAATCCCTCCGCAATCCTGCTTGTTGATGTAGCATATCCTCCAAAACATCGAAGCATAAGCCTCAGCTGAAAAAAATAAAACAGCGAACGGCATGATAAAATACATAAAAAAACTGGTACAGGAAATGCAATAAAATACGATAGAGCATGAAGTTGGGAAAGAGCAGGAATGTCGCAGCTCTGTGGCGCTGTTTGCTGTTAATTAAATAACGATCAAGATAACCAGGTGCGAATGCATATCAATAAATAGTGCAGGAGAACGCGCTATACTTGATCTATCTTTCCACATTAAAAAGGAGGAAGCAATCATGAAAAAGATTCTGTTAGTAACTGCAACGGTAATTGGTTTGGCAGCGACCACGGCATTTGCCCAGATGGGCGGTGGCAACGGGATGGGCGGTCAGCAGCAGCAACCGGGAGGCATGATGGGCTCACAGCAGTCTCAGCGGATGATGGGCAGCCAGATGATGAGCCGGGACATGATGCGCGACATGCACGGCATGATGACGCAGATGAACGAGATGATGCAGAAGATGTCCGGGGCGATGGAGCGCAAGGGCGGGATGGATCACGCCAGGATGATGGACATGTCCAAGATGATGGGCGAAATGTCTCAGAACATGAAAGAGATGTCCCAACATATGGCGAAGGGCAAGATGGGTCCTGGAGAGATGAAAAAGATGCAGGAACGGATGAGGCACATGAACGACGCGATGGGAGCGATCCAGAAAGAAGAAAAATAGATGCTGACTGACTGCGTGGACAGCTTGATACGAAAGGCCCGATTTAGCCGGGCAAACCTGCGACCGATGTTTCACAAGACAAAAGAAAACGGACAGGAAAAGTCGTTCACGCGGTCATTCTCTTCATAATAGTTTGTGCGCTGCCCGGAGTTCTTTTACGCCGGGCACCCGCCTATCATACTAAATACTGAGGGAATAATAGTAGCGTTTTGCTTTAATGATTGACTTAGTTTGCGCAGAGTCGGACAATGGTGAACTGCAAAGATACTATCAGCAGAGCGCGCTGTTAGGCTGAAGGGAACAACCGACAAATATAAGAAAAACCTCGTCCTTCAAGTTCGGATTTTGGGTTGTGGTTCACACATCTCATCACGGGATTCTCCTAACGTAGAGCTGTATCCTTCCACGTCAAGCCATCGATCTTCCGAAAGCTGTTCCAATAAGAAGCCATGTGTGGAGAATGGTTCTTTTACGATCAGCCTTGCTTCAAAAACGATATTTGTCATGCGTCGCTTTCAGGGATAGATGAGGCGACATTTAAGGAAATAACTTTGTCAATTTCGTTGTAACCTTTTCTTCGTTGCTTCGTCTAATTCACAATTGCGGCAAAAATTAACTTAATTTATGGAGGATGTATTCAATGCGAAAACTCAAAGTAATGCTGTCTCTCACTTTCTTGATCGGTTCTTTGTCACTGCTCTTTGGCTGCGGCGGAGCAGGAAACAGCGGGACAACTACAGGCAGCGGAATGATCAGCGGTTCGGCGGTCAAGGGGCCGATCAACGGAGGCACCGTAACCGCCTATGCCGTCACCAATGGGACCATGGGCGCCCAACTGGCCAGCGGAACAACGGATTCACAGGGTAATTACCATCTCTCGATCGGCGATTACACCGGCTCAATTGTGATGCAGATGAGCGGCGGAACGTACGTGGATGAAGCAACCGGAGCTACGGAAACCATGGCTCCCGGCGATGTGATGACCGCTGTTGTGACTTTATCTACGGGTACGGCAGCCGTGATTCAAATAACCCCGCTTACTTCCATGGCCCAGGCAATGGCGCAGAATATGGCGGGCGGCCTGACTGATGCAAATATCACCACAGCGAACACCGCGGTAGGGAACTACTTCATGGTATCTGATATCCTTCATATAAAGCCGATGAATCCGCTCGTGACGGGATCCGGATCGGGCGCAACCCAGGACATGAAGAACTACGGCATGGCAATAGCAGCCATGACGCAGTATGCCAAGAACATAGGCATGACGTCTTCCTCCGGCATTGTCACCTCGATGATG
The DNA here is from genome assembly GCA_027456925.1 of Nitrospirota bacterium. GTDB lineage: Bacteria > Nitrospirota > UBA9217 > UBA9217 > UBA9217 > JAJYKN01. The sequence goes on along the minus strand of DAIDTZ010000363.1, from coordinate 3,414 downwards.
AATGATGCTTCTGACGGGGTCATTAACGGAATGATGGGGACCACTCAGATAACGATGGGCGGCATGATGGGCGGCGGAACGATGATGCCGCCTACTGCCGGAACCACCGGACTCGCGACTGCGATGACGCAATTCATGGGTTCGCCAATGAACCGGTCCGGCCTGACACCTTTGGACATGCAGAAGCTTATTGAGAACTTAAACCCATCAAACGAGCAGCTCTTGGGAATTGGCGAAGTTGCAACCAGCGGCACAGGCACCGGAATATCGACCGGCGGCACCGGGACCACGGTAACGCCGATGAACGGACTGATCAGCGGGACTGCATCGAATGGCCCCTTGGCAGGCGGAACAATAATGGCATTCGCAATCAACAACGGGACAATGGGCGCGCAACTCGCAAGCGGAGCGACGGACACAGAGGGCAACTTTACGATGTCTCTCGGCAATTACTCCGGCCCGGTAATGCTTCAGATGAACGGCGGGACCTATACGGATTTGGCGACAGGCACAACGATGACCATGACGGCAGGCAACGTGATGACCGCCATGATATCATCGATCTCGACGGGTTCAACGATAACGGGGATTCAGATAACTCCTCTTACTTCGATGGCCCAGGCAATGGCGCAGAACATGGCAGGCGGCATGACGGATGCAAATATCACTGCAGCGAACACCGCGATAGGGAACTACTTCATGGTGTCTGATATTCTTCATACTCAGCCGATAGACCCGCTCGTAACGGGATCCGGAACGGGCGCAAATCAGGATATGCAGAACTACGGGATTACGTTAGCCGCCATGTCCCAGTACGCCGAGAGCATCGGGATGGCCAACTCATCAGGAATAATAACGGTCATGGTGAATGATGCATCAGATGGAATCATGAACGGCAAAATGGGCGGCACGTCTATAACCACGGGAACCATGGGAGGCGGTATGATGGGCGGCGGCAGCTCCATGATGCAATCTACGGCCGGTACGAGCGGGCTGGCGACAGCGATGACAACGTTCATGGGGTCAACAATGAACAAATCAGGACTTACGGCAACAAGCGTGCAGTCGCTCATAACCCAGCTGGCCGCCTCCAATGGAACCATCTAAGAAAGATTCTATGGGCAACCAGAGAGGCGAAGTCGTTACCGCTGTCATGGTTGTCATGATGTGCGTGATGATGATCTTCGGCGGGATGCATATGTTTCATGGAGAGCATGGGGATGAGGAAGATCACGCGAGGGTCCATCATAAGCATAGTCATGATGGAGACATGCAGCACCTGCGCGGCAGCAGCAATGAACAAGCTCCTTCCCCGAACGAGGCGGAAGACAAATAGTAAGACGGTCCTGAGAGATCTGCAGCAGTTTACCGGGTTCAGCCCTTTAGGTGCAATAGGAGGCAGTCGGATGTCATCCGACTGCCTTTTTTTATCATCCAATCAATATTGACGCACTCGTAAAAAGTCAGAAAAGCCGTCTTTGCGAGCGTAGCGAAGCAATCTCGTAGTTCATATCTGCCTATAAATCGAGATTGCCGCGTCGCTCCGCTCCTCGCAATGACAGCACTGGGGACTTTTTACGAGACCATCGATATTGCGGCAAGCGTAACTTCAACTTATCCACCCGCAAACCCGGGTGACTCCTTTGCCAATGCCTTGTTCACGATCCTGCCTTCGTAGGTATTCAGAGCGCTCTTGATGACGGGGTCCTCCTGCACTGCTTTTCTGATGCCCTCCTGTGCAAGCGTCTTGATATAGGGCAGCGTGGCGTTCGTGAGCGCCAAGGTCGAGGTCCGGGGATAGGCCCCCGGCATGTTCGCAACGCAGTAGTGCACGATTCCATCAACAACAAAGACGGGATCGTCATGGGTCGTCGGCCGCGACGTTTCGACGCATCCGCCCTGGTCCACGGCCACATCCACGATCACCGAGCCATTTTTCATGGTCTTGAGCATCTCCCGGGAGATCAGGATCGGCGTCCTTCCTCCGGGAACGAGAACTGCGCCGATGATGATATCGGCGTCCGAGATTTCCTCTTCCAGAACATGGGCGGTCATGGGCAGGGTCCGGACGCGCCCTTTGAACAGCTCATCGATCCGCTGGAGCCCGGCAGTGTCCTTGTTGATCACGACGGTTTCCATGCCCAGACCCGAGCTTACGCGGGCCGCGTTCGTCCCCACAACGCCGGCGCCGAGGATAACGATCTTGCCCGGCCGTACGCCCGAGACGCCGGTGGGAAGCACACCGGAGCCGCCCTTGAACTTCTGGAGATAGAACGATGCCATGAGCGGCGCCATCCGGCCCGCGATCTCGCTCATGGGCGCCAAGAGCGGGAGCCTGTTGTCGAGCATGAGCGTTTCATAAGCAAATCCGGCCACTTTTTTCGCGAGCAGGTGTTTTGTCAGCCCGGGGTTCGGCGCCAGGTGGAGGTAAGTGAACAGCGCCACGCCTTCGCGAAGGAGGGGGACCTCCTCCTGCACGGGCTCCTTTACCTTGACGATCAGATCTGCCCGTCCGAAGACCGATTCCCTTGGCGCGATCTCGGCCCCGGACCTCAGGTATTCAGCGTCAGGAAAACCGCTGCCTTCTCCCGCTGTTGTTTCGACGAGCACGGTATTTCCCCGGCTGATCAGTTCACGGGCGCCCAGGGGTGTTATGCCGACGCGAAACTCTTCAACTTTGATCTCTTTGGGAACGCCGATGATCATGTCCGGTCCTCTTGGCAGCGTTGATCGCCCCGCCTGTTCAAATAGTAGCATAGACACGGCTGGTTTGCCATGAGATCGCTTCATGAAGGTCTTGACTCCAAAAACGATTTTCGGTAGTATGTGCCTTCGGAAAATCATGTTGTCCGGGAGGAAAAGGTATGGCAGAGGAAAAAAAGGAGCCCTGGCTCAACTATCTTGCGCTCACCACAGTGATCTTCGCTGTCTGTGCAACGCTTTCAACGCTCAAGGGCGGAGGGTATGGTTCGAAGGCGGTGATGTCCCAGGCCCAGGCTTCGGACCAGTGGTCCTACTATCAGTCGAAGAGCGTCAAGGGGTATCTTTATGAACTGCAGCGGGACAAACTGGACCTGGAATTGAAAATAGGGGGCCGCGGAGCCGCCGAGTACCGGAAAAAAATCGCATTTTACCAGGATGAGATAAAGCGGTATAAGGGAGAAAAAGAGGAGATCATGAAAAAGGCCCAGGCGCTTGAGGCGACCCGCGATAATGCTAAGAAACATTCCGAAGCTTTCGGTCTTGCCGCCATGTTCCTTCAGATAGCCATTCTGCTCTCTTCCATAGCCGCTTTAATGAAGAAAAAATTGTTCTGGTTCATAGGGGTTGCGGGGGGATGCATCGGGCTGGTGTATTTCTTTAACGGTTTTTTGCTCTTTATCAAGTAATCGGTCCTGCAGGGGGCGGCAGGCC
>DAIDTZ010000362.1 GCA_027456925.1 Nitrospirota bacterium | reverse complement strand
GCGCTGGACGGGTCGGTGCAGATCTCGACGGGCGATATCCTGCGCGGCGCGGTGAAGGCAGGCACGCCGCTCGGCAAGGAAGCAAAAAGCTACATGGACAGCGGCGGCCTGGTGCCCGACTCGCTGATTATGGGCATCATGGAGCAACGGCTCAAGGACAAGGACTTGGAAAAGGGGTTCCTGCTCGACGGGTTCCCGAGGACCATCCCGCAGGCTGACGAGCTCGGCAAGCTGCTCACGAAGCTGAACATCAAGCTCGACCTCGTTGCGAACATCGACGTTCCCCGCGACGTGATCCTCGACCGCCTGACGACGCTCAGGACCTGCTCCAACACGTCGTGCCAGGAGATCTACAACATCAAGAGCAACCCCCCGGCGCCCGGCGAAAAGTGCAAGAAGTGCGGCAGCCCGACGATTCAGCGGGCCGACGAGACCGTGGAGGCCATTTCCAAACGGCTCGATGTCTACAACGAAAAGACCGCGCCGCTCATCGGCTATTACGACAAAAAAGGCCTGCTGCTCACGATCAAGGAAGCATCGAGCGACGGCGTCGTGAACGCGATCAAGAAGGGGATTGCTGCGAAGAAATAACGGGCTGCAATCAGCGCTGCTCAGCGATCAGTAGTCAAGGTTTGCGGCACGATTATAGGCGATACTTGCGAAGGCGGGATGATTATTTATCCCGTCTTTTTTTGTCTGCAGGCAGCATGACCCATATCATAGAGCGGGCTTATGCGGCATGGTATACTCAATACATAAAATAAGGAGGACGACCATGGACTTAAGCCCGAAAACGAAAGTGAACGACATTATTGCCCACTACCCCTTTCTGAAAGATTTCCTGATCAGCCTGAACCAGGAATTCAAAATGCTGGACAACCCCTTCATGCGAAAGACCGTCGGCAGGATCGCGTCCCTGAGCAAGGTTGCGATGATCGGCGGCATGGACGTCAAAAAGCTGATCGACGATATTGCGGCTGAAATCAAGAGAAAGACCGGGGAAACGGTCGCGGTGTCCTATGGTGAAGCCGGTCCGGAGGAGCAGGATATCAAGATCGACAAGATGAAAGAGATCATCAAGGAGCTCCATGCCGGCAAGGACGCGGAATCGCAAAAGAAGAAATTCGAGGAGCTGATCAAGGACGTGGCGCCCTGGGAGATAGCCCAGATGGAACAGAAGCTGATCGCAGAAGGCATGCCCGAAACGGAGATCAAGAGCCTCTGCGAGGTGCATGTGCAGGTGTTCAAGGAAGCGCTGGAGCACCAGACCGTACCGGGCCTTCCAGCGGGTCATCCTGTCCATACGCTGATGCTCGAAAACCGGGCTTGCGAGGGGATCCTGAAGGAAGCGGACGCAATCACCGATTTCGTAAAAGACAAGGACAAGCTCCTTGGCATTCTTGACCGGCTTGCTCAGATCGACAAGCATTTTCTGCGCAAGGAGAACCAGCTCTTTCCGATCATCGAGACCAAGGGCATTACCGGGCCGTCGAAGGTTATGTGGGCGCTCCATGACGATATCAGGAATTTCATCAAGGGCGTGCGTAAGCGCGTCAAAGACAACAAAATGGAAAAGGTGGCAATTGAAGCTCTTTCCAAGATGGTGAACGACATGATCTACAAGGAAGAGCACATTCTCTTTCCCATGACGCTTGAGACGCTTTCCGAGGATGAATGGGCGAAAGTGCGAAAGGGAGAAGAGGAGATCGGCTATGCCTGGATCAAGCCCGAGGCGCAGTGGAAACCCGTCGCAGGATCGTTCCAGCAGGAGCTTTTAAGCGAAAAGGTTGGCAGCCTGAACCTCGACACGGGCCAGCTTACGGCGGAGCAGGTGAACTTGCTCTTGACGCATCTTCCCGTCGGCATTTCCTTCGTGAACGAGAACGATGAGGTTGTGTACTATTCAGCGACGCCGGAAAGGATCTTTCCGCGGAGTCCCGGAGTTATCGGCAGAAAAGTCCAGAACTGCCATCCGCCGAAAAGCGTTGATATGGTCGAAAAAATCCTCTCGTCGTTCAAGGCAGGGACCAAGGACGTTGCCGAGTTTTGGATCCAGATGCAGGGAAAGGTGATCTACATCCGCTATTTCGCGGTGCGCAATTCAGGAGGCAAATATCGCGGATGCCTTGAAGTGAGCCAGGATATTACTCAGATCCAGAAGATCACGGGGAACAAGCGGTTGTTGGACTGGGAATGAGGGCAGCGATTTAGGAACGGATACACGGAATTTGTGATGCAGCATCTCGAATTATAGCGTCGGGGTTTATACCGACGTTCTTCCCTTCTGAGATCGCGCTCTGACGCCCTGATAAACATGGAACCTCGCACCTCTGGCATTCAATTGTGCCGGTCCTAAAACCCATGTAGTGGTTGACTACACGTGGTCTTGTTCTCCGGAGTTGTACTGGTTATCATCCCGCAACTGTCAATCCGACTCCACAATCCTTACAGGGCTTGCCTCAGCCCTACCCCCGGTTAGACATTACGCAATTAC
>DAIDTZ010000361.1 GCA_027456925.1 Nitrospirota bacterium | reverse complement strand
GGAAGTTTCGTGCGTCCGGCAAGCCTGGCGGAGACGATTTTGCCGAACTCCTTCGGCGTATTGACGCCGGTGCCCACGGCAGTTCCGCCGATGGCAAGCTTCGCCAGCCGGGGAAGCGCGGACTCGATCCGTTCCATGGCTTGTTCCACCTGGAAGGCCCAGCCGCTGATCTCCTGGCCGAGCGTCACCGGCATGGCGTCCATGAGATGGGTGCGGCCGGTCTTGACGATGCCGCGGCATTCGAGCTCCCGCTTCTTGAGCGTTACGTGCAGATGTTTTAAAGCAGGAAGGAGCGCCTCGCTCACTTCGAGGTACGCGCTCACGTGAATGGCCGCGGGAATGACATCGTTCGACGATTGGCCGTAATTCACGTCGTTGTTCGGATGGACCGGCTTTGCTCCCGGGCCGAGGAGCTGCGTGGCCCGGCTCGCGATCACTTCGTTCGCGTTCATGTTCGTCGACGTGCCGGACCCGGTCTGGAAAATATCGAGGGGGAAATGGTCGTCCCATTTGCCGTCCTCAACCTCGAGGGCCGCAAGATGGATCGCATTGGCGATATTCGCGTCGAGCAGCCCCAGTCCGGCGTTCACTTCGGCGGCTACGGCCTTGATCAGACCGAGGCTGCGGATAAAGACGCGGGGAAATCTGATGCCGCTCACGGGAAAGTTTTCGATTGCACGCTGGGTCTGCGCGCCGTAGAGCGCCTTTGCCGGCACCTTGACTTCTCCGAGCGAGTCTTTTTCTGTGCGATAATCGGTCATAGTGGTATGCGGTGGGGAACTCTTAAGGTCACAGGAATAATTATACCTATTTTGTCCGACTTTTGCACGTTCATTGTTAAAATAGCAAGTGCGGGAAATTTTACAGGAACTGCGGGCGGCCCGCGCGGGCCGTCATAAAAAAATAAAAGAGAAATACGCCGCAAGTTGACCCGGTGCGGGATTGAATCTATAATAAAACATAAGGAGGGCCGCCATGAGCTACGTTTGCAACCCCGAGTACAGTTGCAGTCCCAGCTACAGCATTTCCATCAGGGTGGAGATCGAAAACAGGATCGGGATGTTCGCAAAGATCGCAACAGCGATTTCCAGCGCCGGCGGCGACCTCGGTTCCGTCGATATCGTGCGCGTGGAAAAAGGCAAGATCATCCGGGACGTGACCGTAAATGCCCAGAACGAGGAGCACGAAAAGCAGATCGTGAAGGCCATCAAGACCGTGGCGGGCGTCAAGGTCCTGCGGGTCTCGGACCGCACCTTTCTGGCCCACGAAGGCGGGAAGATCGAGATCAGGAACAAACTTCCGGTGCGCGACCGGAACGATCTCTCCAAGGTCTATACGCCGGGAGTTGCGCGCGTGTGCATGGACATTCATCAGAACAAGGAGCATATTTACCGCTACACGATCAAGGGCAATTCCGTTGCCGTGATCTCCGACGGCACTGCCGTGCTCGGTCTCGGCAACATCGGACCGGAAGCGGCCCTTCCGGTCATGGAAGGCAAGGCCATGATCTTCAAGGAATTCGCGGGGATCGACGCATTTCCCATCGTGCTTGCGACGAAAGATACGGACGAGATCGTTGCGACGATAAAGAACATCGCGATCGCTTTCGGCGGAATCAACCTGGAGGATTTTGCCGCGCCCCACTGTTTCGAGGTTGAAGCCAGGCTCAGGAAACTGCTCGACATCCCCGTGTTCCACGATGACCAGCACGGCACGTCCGTGGTCGCTCTTGCCGCGCTCATCAATGTCTCGCGCCTGCTCAAGCGTGACCTCAAGAAGTTCAAGGTCGTGGTGGCCGGCGCGGGAGCTGCCGGCTCCGCGGTGACGAGGATCCTGCTTGCTTCGGGCCTCAGGGACATCATTGCCTGCGACCGGTCCGGCGCCCTGTATGCGGGCAGGAAGGGCATGGACCCGTACAAGCGGGACCTGGCAAAGGTGACGAATCCGCGAAAGGTAAAAGGTGCCATTGCCGACGCCATGAAGGGGGCCGATGTTTTTATCGGCGTGTCTGCCCCGAACGTCATCACTCCCGACGATGTGCGAGGGATGGCCAAAGACCCCGTTGTTTTCGCCCTTGCAAACCCCGATCCCGAGATTTCGCCCGAGGACGTTCGCGACCTGGTGCGGGTCATGGCCACGGGCAGGTCCGACTATCCGAACCAGATCAACAACATGCTCGGCTTTCCCGGCATCTTCCGGGGACTCCTCGACGTCCGGGCACGGGGCGTGAACGAGGCCGTGAAGCTTGCCGCAGCCCAAGCCATCGCGCACACGATCGCAGCTCATGACCTGCATGAGGACTATATCATCCCGAGCATTTTCGACCGCACGGTCGTTTCGTCCGTTTCCGCGGCTGTGGCCGAAGCGGCGAGGAAGACGGGACTAACCAAATAGGGAGGGGCAAGGGTCATGTAGCAAGTAGCAGGGCTTGACCCTTGACCCGTGACCCTTGCTACTTGCCCCTTATTTTCTTCTTTTCGAGGTATTCTATGAATCGTAACCACGACCGGCTCCACCGGGATGAGAAGGACCTCCGCAGCGTCGGCATGACAGAACTGCAGACGATCTACAGCGACCTGGGGCTCACGAGCGACGAACTCGAGCTCCTGTCCGTGCCGCGCCACTCCTTCACCGTAAGTTTCCCCGTCAAGATGACCACGGGGAGGACGCAGATCTTCACCGGCTTTCGCGTGCAGTACAATGACGCCCGGGGCCCAGCCAAGGGCGGCATCCGGTTCCACCCGGAGATGAGCGCGGAGCACGCGAGCGAGCTTGCCCTCTTGATGGCGCTCAAGTGCGCCGTCGTGAACATCCCCTTTGGCGGGGCAAAAGGCGGCGTGGTCGTGAACCCCATGGAGCTCTCCCGGCGTGACCTCGAACTCGTGACGCGCGGCTACATTCGCGCCATTGCCGATTATATCGGCCCGTTCAAAGATATTCCCGCACCGGACGTATACACCGACGAACAGATCATGGCCTGGATCCTCGACGAATATGAGCGGATACGGCGCGAGCACGTGCCCGCCGTAGTCACGGGCAAACCCCCGGAGCTGGGCGGCGTCCTGGTACGCAGGTATTCCACGGCCCTGGGCGGGATCCATGTGCTCGAACAGGCGCTCCGCGAGCGCGCCATGAACTTCGGCGGGCTGCGTGTGGCAATCCAGGGGTTCGGCAACGTGGGAGAGAATGCGGCGCGCATCCTGCACGAGCGGGGCTGCCGCGTCATTGCCGTAAGCGATGTGAACGGCGGAATCCTGGACCCGAAGGGCCTCGACATTCCCGCGGTGATGGAACATCAAAAAAGCACGGGCAGCGTCTTCAAGTTCCCCGGCGCCCGGGAGCTCTCGAATGCAGAGCTGCTCATAACGGACTGCGACGTGCTGGTTCCCGCCGCGCTTTCGAACCAGCTCGACGCGAACAATGCCCGGGCGGTGAAGGCTCAGTTCATCCTTGAACTTGCCAATGCGCCGACCACTGCGGCAGCCGATGAGATTTTGTTCGAACGGGACGTGCTGCTGATCCCGGACATCCTCGCGAATGCGGGAGGTGTCGTGGCCAGTTATTTCGAATGGAGCCAGAACCTGAGCAATGATACCTGGCCCGAGGAAAAGATCCTGTCACGCCTGCAAGAGATCATGATCTCCGCATACAACGATGTTCGCGGACACTGCCGGGAAACCCGGTGCAGGATGCGCAAGGCTGCGTATGAACTGGCGCTCAAGCGGATCTTGCATGCAGAGAGACTGAGGGGAAACTTGTAAACAACTGTTGCCCCCTATCATTTTGACCCGCTCATTTTGATACGGATCGACAGGGCGCCCTGACTTGTACGCCCCTTCTTGCACTGCGGAATGTTCTATCATGCTGATTTTTCTTTTGATTGCTTGCAGCATCAGGCGCAGGACTTGAGGCCCCCGCCGGGCTGACGGAGCGGCACATGAATTGCAATGTTTTTTTGAGAGCGTGAAATTTATTTATGAACCGTGAACCGCTGCGAAAGCGCAGGTGATGGGCATGAAAGAGGAGCTTGCCAGGGAATTCAATCAAGAGGTGGAGAATTACCGGAAGGCCCTGATCTATTACGCGCAGAAACGCGAATGGGAAACGTTTCAGGATAAGGCGGGCAGGATGTTCGATTATATTGAGTCGATCGAATTTAAGGAGCTTGAGCACAGGTTTTTCACGGTTTTCAATTTGATCCTCTCACTTCTGATCCTGGCCGTCATCCTGCTTTTCAGCGTGGATTTCCAAGTCCACCAGGAATTGCTGGGGCTGAAAACCGCTTTTGTTCTGTCCGCAATCGCCGTGAGCAGCTTCGAGCTTTATTTTTTTATCGATTACCGGCTCTATGCCGAGGTCAAGACCCGCTCCTATAAGAAACGGCGCGACCTGTTCGTCAGAAACATCGCACAGGATTTCAGCAGTTATGCCGCGCAGTCGGAACAAAAGGCGGCATAACGAGGGCGGTTTTGCGCCGGGGAAAACGGCGCATTGACAGGTTCGCGTGAAGGCTATAGAATGAACAAAATGCAGGAATGTCCCGGTCACATGCTATCCCCTGTAAACTCTTTCCCATGAAAACAAAGAAGAACCTTATCATCGTCGGCGACCGGGTCCTGATCGAGCCCGATGAACGAATGGACAAGACCCCCTCGGGGCTCTATCTCCCTCCCACGGTCAAGGAGAAGGAAAAAGTTTTGGGCGGCCACGTGGTAAAAACAGGACCGGGGTATGCGATACCTGATACGACTCCCGATGAGTCGTGGCATTCGGGCAGGAAGGAAGTGAAGTACGTTCCTCTTCAGGCTTCCGAGGGAGATTACGCCATCTTCCTGAAGGATTCCTCCATGGAGATCGAGTTCGAAGAAAAAAAATACCTCATCGTCCCCCATTCCGCGATCCTGGCGCTCGTGAGGACGGAGTTGGCCGAAGATGCTTAAGAGAAGGAGAATATCAACAACATGAACAACATCAAAAACATGAAGAGCACCACGATCCGCGTTTTCCTTTCGCTCATTGCCCTCTTCCTGCTTGTCCCTCCGGCGCATGCCGCGAACAGCGACGTGCTGCGCGCAACGCTCGCGAACGGATTGCGGGTGGTGATCATCAAAAACACCCTTGCCCCCGTCGTCACGACCGAGGTGAATTATCTCGTCGGTTCCAACGAGGCCCCGGAAGGCTTTCCCGGCATGGCCCATGCGCAGGAACACATGATGTTCCGCGGCAGCCCCGGCCTGTCCGCAGCCCAGCTTTCGCACATCATGGCCCTGATGGGAGGCGACTTCAACGCCGATACGCAGCAGACGGTGACCCAGTATTTCCTGACCGTGCCTGCCGATGATCTCGATGTCGTTCTGCACCTCGAGGCGGACCGCATGGCGGGCGTGCTCGACACGCAGGAACTCTGGGAACAGGAGCGGGGCGCGATCGAGCAGGAGGTGGCACAGGACCTTTCGAACCCGGAATACGTGTTCTCCAGCCGGCTGCTGGCCGAACTGTTCACCGGGACGCCGTACGCCCACGACGCGCTCGGCACTCGGCCCTCCTTCGACAAAACAACGGGCGCGATGCTGAAGCAGTTCTACGACACCTGGTATGTGCCGAATAACGCCATCCTTATCGTTTCAGGAAACGTCGATCCGCGGAAAACACTCGCCCTCGTAAAGAAGCTGTTTGGACCCATTCCCCGGAAAGCGGTGCCGCGCAGGCCCGAGGTCAGGCTCCGGCCGCTGAAGCCGGCGTCCATAACGCTCGAAACCGACCTTCCCTACGGGCTTTCGATTGTCGCCTACCGGCTTCCCGGCTCGGACAGTCCCGACTACGCGGCAGGCATGATCCTCGCGGACGCGCTGGACAGCAGCAGGGGCGATCTGTACGCGCTGGTGCCCGAAGGAAAGGCGCTCTTCACGGGGTTCGACGGCGGGGCTTTGCCGAAGGCAACGTACGCATACGCACTTGCGGGCTTTCCGCAGGCAGGGGACGGCCCGGCGCTCGCGGCAACGGTCAAGACCATCATCGCGGGATACGTAAAAAACGGCTTTCCGGCCGACCTCGTCGAGGCGTCCAAGCGTCATGAGCTCGCTGATGCCGAGTTTCAACGGAACTCCGTGAGCGGACTGGCGGCGGCCTGGTCGCAGGCGCTCGCCGTGGAGGGCAGAAATTCTCCTGATGACGATATTGCGATGATCAAAAAGGTTACGGTCGAGGACGTCAACCGCGTTGCGCGCGAATATCTCCTGAACGACGCCGCAATCACGGCAATC
>DAIDTZ010000360.1 GCA_027456925.1 Nitrospirota bacterium | reverse complement strand
CTCATGCTCCTGACCCCCTTCTCGCCTGTCAAAGCTTTTGTCTGGCTCCGGCTGGCCATCGGCCGCTCGATGGAGCGCCTGGACCTGCTGATCACCATCTACCCGGGCCGCAGGGAAAAAGCCAGGGAGGCACGACAGCGCCCGGTGCAGCCCAGGGAACCTCCGAAAATCGTGGACACAAAACCGCAGGCAACGCCTTCTCAGCCGAAGATCGTGAAGCCTGAAAAGCCGCCAAAGCCCGTGCAGGCGACCTTCGAATTCATGGGCGATAAAGGCGCGGGCGAGAAGGGCGCCTACCAGCTCCCGTCCCTTGATTTGCTCGACCCGGCCCCGCCCGTAACGAAGAAGGTCTCGAAAGAGGACATGCTGGCCCAGTCCGAGCTTCTGCAGCACAAGCTCCAGGACTTCGACATCCAGGGCCGCATAACGCAGGTCTATCCCGGACCGGTAGTGACCATGTTCGAGTTCGAGCCCGCGCCTGGGGTGAAGGTGAGCAAGATCACGAACCTGGCCGACGATCTGGCGCTCGCCATGAAGGCAGGGAGCGTGCGCATCGTGGCGCCGCTTCCGGGCAAGGCGGCCGTGGGCATCGAGGTGCCGAACAACACGCGCGAGACGGTCTACTTCCGCCAGATCCTGGAGACCCCGGAGTACCAGTCGAACAAGTCGAAGCTCAAGATCCCCATCGGCAAGGACATCTTCGGCGCGTCGGTGATCGGCAGCATCGACAAGATGCCCCACCTGCTCGTTGCCGGCGCTACCGGCTCGGGCAAGAGCGTGGCCATCAACTCCATCATCCTCGCGATCCTGTTCAATGCAAAGCCCTCCGAGGTCAAGCTCGCCATGGTGGACCCCAAGATGCTCGAACTCTCGGTCTACGAAGGCATCCCGCACCTGCTTTCTCCCGTGGTCACGCAGCCCAAGAAAGCAGCAGAGACGCTCCGGGCGATCGTTGCCGAGATGGAGCGGCGGTACCGCCAGCTCGCCGAGAAGGGGAACAAGAACATCGACTCCTACAACAAGGCCGTTCCCGAGGCCGAGCGCCTGCCCTACATCGTCGTGATCATCGACGAGCTCGCGGACCTGAAGATGACCGTTGCCCGCGAGGTCGAGGACTCGATCATGCGCCTGGCCCAGATGGCGCGGGCCGCGGGCATTCACCTGATCGTCGCGACCCAGCGGCCGAGCGTGGACGTGATCACCGGCCTCATCAAAGCGAACCTTCCTTCCCGCATATCCTTCCAGGTATCTTCCAAGACCGACTCGCGCACGATCCTTGACGCGAACGGCGCCGAGAACCTCCTCGGCATGGGCGACATGCTGTTCCAGCCTCCCAACTCGTCCCACATCATCCGCTGCCACGGCTGTTTCGTGTCCGAGGCGGAGATCAAGCGCGTGGTGGAGTTCGTCAGAAAGCAGGGCAAGCCGAACTACGAGCTCCTCCAGCAGCGGGCAAAAGAGATCGTCGAGGCCAAGGTCGCCGAGGTCGAGGACAGCGAGCGTGACGAGCACTATCAGCGGGCGGTCGAGCTGGTCCAGCTGAACGGCCAGGCGTCCACCTCCTTCATCCAGCGACGCTTACGGGTGGGCTACAACCGGGCCGCGCGCATGATCGAGATGATGCAGGAGGACGGCATCGTCGGGCCCGCGGACGGCGCCAAGCCGCGGCAGGTGCTTGTCAGGAAGAATATGGACGGGACCATGAACGATATCGATGATCTGTAAAACCGACCACTTGCTACGACATTTTTAATTAACTTTACTACCTTCTGTTCTTTTTGGTATGATGATCGACGAATGACACGAGCATACCATGTCGAAAACTAAAAAATACAATAAAATCAAAAAGGACATCCCTCTTGTTGCTGAAGAAGAAGCCGTCTATCTGGCACGGGTAGATGGTACATTGCAGGATGTAAAACTGCGTCCTAAACTAATCGATCTTTTTGCCGGTGCTGGTGGCATGACACTCGGGTTCACTAAGTTGACCGGTCACGACTTCGAACCAGTATGGGCGAATGATTTTAATGATTATGCCGCGCAGACTTACAATGCTAATTTTGGCAACCATTGTACTGTGGGCGATATAGTTGATATCCTAGAAAATCCTAAAACTAAAATTCCCAAAGCAGATGTAGTTATCGGCGGCCCTCCATGCCAAGGTTTTAGTCTTCTCAACAAAAACCGCGAAGACGACCCCCGTAAACAGCTCTGGCGTCCTTTTATGGATATTGTCGAACGGTCAGGGGCTTCCGTATTCGTGATGGAAAACGTTCCGCAGCTTCTTGATTCATTCGAACATGGTGAAATAATCGGAATTGCTGAAGCGCTGGGCTTTAAACTGCGCTGGGCAAAGTTATGTGCGGCTAACTACGGTGTTCCGCAGGTCAGATGGCGTGCTTTCATCGTAGGTTGCAAATTTGCTGACCCGGGTGAGGTGTTTCCACCTAAGAAAACGAACTACAATATCAATAACGGGCATCGAAAAGCTTTTACTGAAGAATTCGATGAATATATCACCAATCCTTCGCCGTGGAGAACCGTCCGCGATGCCATAGCCGACTTGCCGCCCCCCCTTGAAACGGAAATCCGCAATGTCCCGCCACCGCTTGATCTACACTTCGGGCGTACGCCTAC
>DAIDTZ010000359.1 GCA_027456925.1 Nitrospirota bacterium | reverse complement strand
AGCCCTCCCAGGAGGAACTCATCCGGGCAGTTGGAGACGCCGATATCATTATCCATGAAGGATTCAAGAAAAGTGCGATGAAGATGATCGAGGTCTTCCGCTCCGGCGCTTCGGGGGACCGGCCCCTCTGCATGGACGATCCTTCGCCCTTCCTTGCCCTGGTGAGCGACAGGCCGTTTCCTGTTTCCCTCCCTTGCTTTGATTTGAACGACGCCGAAGGAATCGCAGATTTTCTGGTAAAAAATGCTGCTTTCCATCAGCAATGAGAGGGGAAAAAATGCGCCGGAATTTTTATCAGAAATTTTGATGAAAATATGAGATTTATTTATAGAAAATCTATCGTTAGCATTTTTTTTTCATTGACATTCCCCCTGGTTTTCCATATTTTATGTGCAACATATTGTGCACCTCAAGGCAGCCCTCTGCGGGTAAGGAGCAATTATGTCCGGAGCTAGATCGAAAAAGCTGTTTGCGGAAGCGAAAAAACATATTCCCGGCGGTGTGAACAGTCCTGTCAGGGCGTTTCGCTCGGTGGGTGGAGAGCCGCTTTTCATCAAGAAGGCCAAAGGATCGAAGATCTATGATGCCGACGGAAAGATGTACATCGATTATGTTCTTTCCTGGGGGCCCATGATCCTCGGGCATGCTCATCCGCGCGTGACCGCAGCGCTCAAGAAGGCCATTGCGAACGGCACGAGTTTCGGCGCCCCTACGGAGATCGAGATCACGCTCGCCAGGATGGTGAAAAAGGCGTTCCCGTCCATCGAAATGGTGCGTATGGTGAGCTCCGGCACCGAGGCGACTATGAGTGCCATCCGGGTCGCCCGGGGATACACCCGGCGGGACAAAATCGTCAAGTTTGAGGGCGGCTATCACGGACACGGCGACAGCCTGCTCGTAAAAGCGGGGAGCGGCGTAGCAACCTTCGGGCTGCCGGACAGCCCGGGCGTTCCGGCTGACCTGGCGAAGCTCACGATCACGATCCCGTACAATGACCTCGAAGCCATCAAAAATATGGCGTCCCGGGAAGGGGAGCAGATTGCATGCATTATCGTCGAGCCCGTTGCAGGAAACATGGGGTGCGTGCCTCCCGAACCGGGATTTCTCGAAGGCTTGAGGCGGGTCTGCGACCAGTACGGCATCATCCTCATCTTCGATGAGGTGATGACCGGGTTCCGCGTGGCCTACGGCGGCGCCCAGCAGCTCTACCAGATCAAACCGGACATGACCTGCCTCGGCAAGGTGATCGGCGGCGGGTTGCCGGTAGGGGCCTTCGGCGGCAAGCGCTACATCATGGAGAACGTTGCCCCCATCGGTCCGATCTATCAGGCCGGAACACTCTCAGGAAATCCGCTTGCTATGACCGCCGGTATCGAGACGTTGAAACTCCTGTCCAAACCCGGCGTGTACAAGACGCTTGAAAAAAGCTCGGCTGATCTGGAAAAGGGACTGCGGGCAGCGGTTCAGGAGGCGGGCATCCCGACGACGTTTAACCGCGTGGGCTCCATGTTCACCGCCTTTTTTACGGACCAGAAAGTGAAGGATTTTGCCGGCGCGAAAACAGCCGATACCGCGCGGTTCGGCAAATTCTTCCTGTCCATGCTCAAGAACGGCGTGAATCTTGCGCCGTCTCAGTTCGAGGCTGCGTTTATGTCCCTGGCTCATACCAGGGCGGACATCAACAAGACCATCGACGCGGCGAGAAAGAGCCTGAAAGGCCTTTAAGATTTTTTTGCCGCGCCCTGCACTCGTTTATGGCCGCGTTTTCGCAAGAGCGGGCCACGCCATTGTATGGCCTGTATTCGCGCAGAAAGCGCTCATAAACACGGGCCACAGGCTCGTTATCGCCGGGTGCCGGCAGAGATCGCGGAGGCTGCAGAGGAATAGGCAGTTGTAATTTCGGGGCTCAGGATTCAATTTCGCGCTCTTCCGCACTCAGCGGCATGCTGTATGGGGAGCGCATTTTTATGGAAGAAAAAGACCGTAGGCTCATGCGCATGCTCGGCGTGCTGAGCACCGTGGGACTTACCCTGGTGTTTGCGACGGTTATCGGTCTTTTTATCGGCCTCAAACTGGACAAATGGCTCGGCACGTCTCCCTGGTTTACCGTGGTCTTTGTCCTGTTCGGCATTATTGCAGGTTTTCGGAACCTTTTCGCGTACGCCAGGCGGAGCCAGAAAACGCTCGACGAAGAAGAAAAAGAAGACAAAAAAGAGCATGACTGACGAAGCGCAAATACGACGCCAGGCAATAGCGGCGATCATCAAGGGAGTGACCAGGAAAACGGCGATGGCCGTTCTTGTCGTTGCGTCAGCCGCACTGGTGTTTTCGCTTTTTCGGCAGGGGCAAGAACGCTGGTGGTTCGTACCGGGAAGCATCATCTTCGGCGGCGTGCTCGGCTTGCTGAACTTCCGGTGGCTCGCGGTCGCCGTGGAACGAGTGTACCTGAGGAAGGGCGCAACGCCCGGCCTTTCGAATCTGGCCGCGGTGATTATCAGCGTCCTTAAACTTTCGATCATATTTATCATTCTCTTTGTTGTCTTGAAATGGCACCTTGTTCATATTTTCGGTCTGGTCGGAGGTCTTTCGCTCTCTTTCCTGGCCATAGTTTGGGAAGGAGCGACGCTGATGAAACAGACATTGTGACACGAACGATAGTTATACCCTGCACCGCCTTTACCGGCATGTGAAAGAATATAAGAGAGGAGTCAATGTCATGAAGAATCATGTTTTTAGACCGCTGTTCGTGGTCCTTGGTATCGTCGTTCTGATATTACTGGCCAGAATAGTGATCGTCCCCAAGGATTTCGGCATACATGCGCGTGGGTACATGTACGGCTGGCATCGCAAGGGAAATGAGGAGGACTGGAAAAACTTCAAGGTAAAGTATCAAGGAAAAGAGTATTGCAAGGATTGTCACAGCGACAAGTACGACAGCATCAATAAGACGCCGCACAGGATCATTCAGTGCGAAAATTGCCACGGCCCGGCAATCGACCATCCTTCGGATCCGCCGAAGCTCACCATCGACAGGAGCAGGGCGCTCTGTCTCCGGTGTCATTTCCCACTCCCCTATCCCTCGAGCGGGCGGGCAAATATCAGGAGTATCGATCCGGAGCAACACAATCCTGGTATGGAATGTTGCACCTGTCATAATCCGCACAACCCGATGGAGGGCCTGAGATGATAACGAGAAGGGATTTCTTCAAAAAAACGGCGCTGAGTATCGCAGGGGCGGCGATACCCTTGGCAGCCCTGGAAATTGTCGACCCCAAAAAACTGTTTGCCGAGGTAGCGGCTGAAACGACATCGACGAGATGGGTGTTTCTCGTCGATACCTACAAATGCGTCGGGTGCGGGTTGTGCGTGAAGGCGTGTAAACTCGAGAACGAGGTCCCGTATGACGCCAATGTCAGCCGGACGTGGGTCGAGCGGTATGTGCTGACTAAAAAGGGACATGTGTACGCGGATTCTCCGAAGGCCGCGCGCGACGGTTTTACGACCGCCAAAATCGACCTCAACGCGGACGGCCTCAAGGACATCAGCGGCGAAGGAATCGAGAAGGCTTTCTTTGTTCCGAAGCTCTGCAACCAGTGCGAGAACCCGCCGTGCGTCCAGGTCTGCCCCGTCGGCGCAACCTACCAGACGGCTGACGGCGTCGTGCTCGTCGACCGTACCTGGTGTATCGGCTGCGGGTACTGCATCATGGGGTGCCCCTACGGCGCTCGCTTCTTCCACCCGGTGTATCACACGGCGGAGAAATGCACCTTCTGCTACCACCGGATTTCAAAGGGTCTGAAGACCGCCTGCGTGCAGGCGTGTCCTTTCGGGGCCCGGCAGATCGGCAATATCAAGGACCCGAACGATCCGGTCACGCAGATCATCAAGACGCAGCGGGTTGGGGTGCTGAAAAGCGAGTACGGCACGAAACCGCAGGTTTATTATATCGGGTTGGATGAGGAGGTGAGGTAGCCATGGTAGTACACGGAGAACTTTGGACTGTTAAGGAATTGTTCGTTTTACCCAATGAGTACATCTACTGGAGCATACAGATCGTGATGTACCCTTTTATGACCGGTCTGGTCGCGGGGGCGTTCGTGCTTTCGTCCCTCTACCACGTTTTCGGGATTCAGAAGCTCAGGGACATAGCCCGCTTTGCGCTGGTGTTTTCCTTCGCCCTTCTGTTTGCCGCTCCGATGCCGATCGTGTTGCACCTGCAGCACCCCTTCCGGGGCATCAATGTGTTCATGACCCCGCATTTCACCTCCGCCATCGCAGCGTTCGGCATCGTGTTCTTTTCGTACGGGGCCATCGTGGCCTCCGAACTCTGGTTCCTCTACCGGAAACACTTCGTCGAGATGGCGCTGAAACTCAGGGAGAAGCAGGACAAGACGATGATGGAGTGGCTCTTCTATCTCGTCTATTGCACGCTGACTCTCGGCGTCTATGACATCAGCGAGGAATCGCTGCACCGCGATGAAAAGGCGATCAAGGTCCTCGCCAGCATCGGCATTCCCGTTGCCTGCTTCCTGCACGGTTATGCCGGGTTCATCTTCGGTTCGGTCAAGGCGAACGCGCTCTGGATGACCCCGCTTATGCCGGTCATTTTCATCATGTCCGCGGTCGTGTCGGGCATCGCACTGTGCATGCTCACTTATATCGTTACGATGGAGATAAAAAAATATTTGGCCCACCGCAAGAGAGCGGCTTTGGGCACCTTCCATTCGGAGCAGGAGATCAAGAGCGTGGAAATCCACGTCATTCAGATGACGGCGAAATACCTCCTCGCGTTCATGGTGGCGGCTATCAGCCTCGAACTTCTGGACATCATCTTCCGCGGTTACACGGCCCTCAAGTCCTGGGACATCCTGAGGAGCGTCATCTATCAGCGCGACTTCGTTTCCATTTTCGTGATGCAGTACACGATCGGAAACCTTCTCCCGCTCATCCTGTTCCTGCTTCCCGGTCTGACCATCAGGCGCACGGTGATCGGCACCATCCTGGTGCTCTTCGGCGTTTTCATGATGCGGTGGAACGTGGTGATCGGCGGCCAGGCATTCTCATTGACCTTTGCCGGGTTTATGCATTATCATATGCCGATCATCCCGGTGCACCTTGAACAGATCCCGCAGGGGATCTCCGCCTGGATAAAGACCGGCGTGATTCCGGAAACATTGATGGAGACGTGGGATACCTTTAAAGAGGGACTCTTCGGCGCACTCGGCATTTTCATCATGCCGTTCGTTCTGTTCTGGATCTTCAGTCATTTCTTCCCGATATTCCAGGAGGAAGAAACTCATTAATCTCACTTGTGCTGCCTCCCGGGAGAAGCATCTCCCGGGAGTATTTTCCCCGCTAAAACCGTTTCTCCTTCGATCATTGCCGCAGCAACCTCCTGTCTATTAATCTCCTGCAATGCTTTAAGCTATTTATCTATTTATTTTTGCGGCAGTCATTCATCGTCATGCAGCAATTCATTTGGGAAAGACCGGATTCCGTGTCAAGCTTGGAATGACACGGGGACTTATGAGGCAGTAGACAAAAGAAGCAGCCAGCCGCAGATGAACACGGGCGATTCAAAAAGTTAAGTCAAAAATGTAATCGCCAGGGGCTAATTGATTTTCGGGAAGGGAAAATATTCCGCAGCCCGGTGGAACTGCGCCGAACTGCGGTTGGAATGCCAATACTTCAGATCGACGTGTAGTGACTTGGGGCAAGAGCAGTTGATC
>DAIDTZ010000358.1 GCA_027456925.1 Nitrospirota bacterium | reverse complement strand
CTCCAGGAGCCGTTCATTCGCAGCTTCATCAAGGAACGATTCGGTCAGTGTTTCCCGGATGTCGATCATGAGCGGATCTTCTTTCAGGAAGCCGAGCATTTTGCGGATACGCCCCTCCCCCGTGCCGAGCCTCGACAACGAGCGAAGATTTGCGTTTCCCTTGTAGTGCTCCTGCAAATAGAGCAGCATCCAGATCTGGGTCATGTCGTAAAAGAATTCCAGCACCGGATAGTAACCATACTTTTCCCTGATGGATTTTTCGACCTCTCCCCGTTTCTCCGGGATGCGCGGGAACACCGCGAGCAAAAGCCCTTCTTCAAAGTCTTCATAGAAAAAGGGCGTCTCGGAAAAGTGCCGGCATCCGCAGTGCGTGCACTGGATCACATTGAACTGCCATTGCAGCAACGCCTGCCTGGCCTGCGGGGTCTTGGACACGTCCACCCAGGTGATGACCGTGGCGGAAAAATCCTTGTCGCAGTTTCCGCACTGAAACGTCTCCCGGCTGTATGCCTCCGCCTGATTGTAGAGAGGGCTGACCATGTGTCCAATTATACCCTACTTTTTTTAATCTTACTTTGAAAATAGCTCTTTTTTTGTGGTACAATGCGACCCCAGAAAGAACGAGCCGCAGCACGACCGCCCGGGACGGTTGCCAGGGCGCGCCGGGAAGTTTCTTTTTTCCGGGCAAGCAGCATTTTTAATCAATGAAGGGGGCACCTGATGCCGACACAAGAAGACTCAATCCTGACTACCGCGCTCCATTCCGAGGTCGAGAACCGCTTCCTCACCTATGCGCTCTCCACCATTGTCTCCCGGTCCCTGCCCGACGTGCGGGACGGGCTCAAGCCCGTGCACCGCAGGATCCTCTTTGCAATGTGGGAGATGGGCCTGGGGCCCACGGCGAAATTCAGAAAGAGCGCGGCCGTGGTCGGCGAGGTGCTCGGCAAGTTCCATCCCCACGGCGACCAGGCCGCGTACGACGCCATGGTCCGGATGGCGCAGCCCTTCTCGCTCCGCTATCCCCTCGTCGAGGGCTCGGGCAATTTCGGCAGTCTCGACGGAGACCCGGCAGCCGCCATGCGGTACACCGAGGCGCGGCTCTCGAAGATCGCCGAAGAGCTCCTGGTCGAGATCGACAAGGAAACCGTGGGCTACCGGCCGAACTACGACAACTCGCTCAAGGAACCGGTCGTCCTGCCGGCGCGCTTTCCCCAGCTTTTGGTGAACGGCACGTCGGGGATCGCCGTGGGCATGAGCTGCTCTTTCCCGCCCCATAACCTGGGCGAGGTGATCGACGGGCTCGGGGCCATGATCGACAATCCCGATATCGATATCAAAGACCTGCTGAAGCATATCAAGGGGCCTGATTTTCCGACCTCCGGCCAGATCCTGAATTCCAAGAAAGAACTGAAGGAGATCTACCAGTCCGGGAGCGGCGCCATCCGCACCCGCGGCGAGTATACCGTCGAAGACCTTCCGCGCGGCAAACAGGCCATCGTTTTCCATTCCATTCCCTACCTGGTAAACAAGGCAAAGCTGCTCGAGAAGATGATCGGCCTCATGGACGACAAGAAACTGCCCCAGGTCTCGACGGTGCGCGACGAATCAACGGACGTAGTACGGGTCGTGATCGAGCTCAAGGCCGAGGCGAACCCGGAGCTCGTGACCGCCTACCTCTTCAAGCACACGGACCTCGAATCCAGCTTCCCCATGAACTTCACGGCCCTGAAGCCGAACATGGAGCCCGAGCGCTTGCCGCTCAAGGACGTGATGCGGTATTTCCTCGACTTCCGGCACGAGGTCGTCACGAAGCGGCTCAACTTCGATTTGCGCATACTGAAGGCGCGGCTCCATATCCTCCGGGCCTTCGAGGTGCTCTATGACGACCTTGATACGGCCATCAAGCTCATCCGCAAGTCGAAATCGCGGGAGGACGCCGCGGAGAAGCTCAAAAAGCATTTCAGGCTCGACGATGAACAGGTCCGGGCGATCCTCGAAATACAGCT
This sequence comes from Nitrospirota bacterium, assembly GCA_027456925.1. Taxonomy (GTDB): domain Bacteria; phylum Nitrospirota; class UBA9217; order UBA9217; family UBA9217; genus JAJYKN01. The sequence continues at coordinate 2,780 of DAIDTZ010000358.1, read as the reverse complement.
CTACAAGCTGGCCGGACTCGAGATCGACCGCATCCTGAAAGAAAAAGCGGAGAAGACAAAACTCAAAAAGGACATCGAGGCGATCCTGGCCTCCCAGAAGAAGATCTGGGGCCTGATCAAGACCGAGCTTCAGGAGATCAAGGAAAACTACGGCGACAAGCGCAAGTCCGTGATAAAGGCCGCCGACGATGTCGAGTTCTCGCAGGAGGATTTCATTGCCCACGAGGACGTGACCGTGATCATGACGAAGATGGGCTGGATCAGGCGCGTCAAGACCGTGGGAGAGAACCTCCGGTTCAAGGAAGGCGATGAGCTTTTGGCGCTCCTTCCCGCGAACACCCGGGACAACATCGCCGTGTTCTCGTCCGCGGGCAAGGTCTATGTCGTGAAGGCCAATGACCTGCCGTCCGGCTCCGGCTTCGGCGAACCGGTCCAGCACCTCTTCAAATTCGGTGACGGCGAGCGGCCGGTCACGGCCATGAACCTGACCACGGTATTCACCGGAACTCCCGCCGGGGAAGGAATGGACAAGCAGCCGGAGCTTGCGCTCGCGCCCAGAGAGGTGACAGGGCTCACTGTTTCCGCCCACGGCATCGGCTTTGCTTTCGATCTTTCACCGTTCAATGCAGCAACGACCCGGGCAGGGAAGAAGTTTGCCGGCGTCAAGGAGGGTGACAGCATCCTGGGCGTGGACATCCTCGACCTGCCGAATATCCTGTTCCTCACCTCCGAAGGCAAGGCGGTCGTGGTTGCGGCAAAGGACGTCCCAATCCTGACCGGCGCAGGCAAAGGCGTGAAGCTCGTGAATGTGAAGAACGGCGAAGTCGCGCTCTTACGTGCCGTGCGCAAGGGCGAGCAGGTGAAGGTGATCGATGACAAGGGCAAGGAGAAGGTGATCGACCTCAAAGCCTACGGCGTGATGACGCGCGGTAGCGTGGGACTGAAGGCGGTGAAGGCGGTGAAGTTCGCGTAATATGTTGTATAATTATAGTACCCTTGGAAATGGGAAGGCTAATGCGATTTCAAGTGGCAGTTTTTAGCGAGGTGAATCATGCTTGCAAAAGTGAAGCAGAAAGACCGCATAAAAGTCGACCGCTTCGTAATCGATAAAAAAGGCCGCACGATAGCGGCGATTATCGATATCAGTGAATTTAACAGGGTCGAGGAAATGCTTGAGGACGTTTCCGATCTGAAGGCGATTAATGACCGGGTGTCCGAGCCAGCCGAGGACTACGAGGCATACAGCCGAAAAAGAAGAGCACACAAGCGAGTATAAGCTGACGTACAAGAAGTCGGTGAAAAAAGAACTTGACGCCGTACCCTCCCCGGATTTTATCAAAATCGACGAAGCAATTCTTGCCCTTAAAGAACAACCAGTACCCCGTCCGCAATCCTCGTACCGTTATTCTACTCCTTCAGGAGTCGGCTACTACATCTAATCTATTCCTGCCGTCGTTTTGCGGCACGAATCCCATTATCTAAACTATTTTGCCCAATCTACAATTGTCAGATCTCCACCTGCAACGGACTTTATGACGTTCATTTTATCATGGGTCACTAAAATAAAATTGTACGCCATGGCTACCGCGGCAATCCAGATGTCGTTTTCCTGGACCTGCAGTTCCTTCGATGTCGTCGGATCTGTCCATTCTTCTACTCGTTTCTTATGTCCTTTATTTGGAGCATATTTTTCGTAGAGTCTTGATCGTAAGGTCGCATACTGCTCACGCGCTATATTGTTGTCGACTGAATAACTATGAAATTCATTCAGCATCTGTTTTGCTAGTTCTTGTTTTGCTGAATCTTTCTTGGGTGCAATTTTGAGCCCGTATTCCACCTCTCCAGTTGTGATACAGCAGATAAAGATGTTTTCGCCCTTGATCTCTTCGAGCCGATTTTCCAAAGCTTTGCCCTCAGGACTGTGCGAGCCAGATTTGATCTCAGCGAGGTAGCCGAGCATGTTAGTGTCTAACAAATAACATTTCTTAGGCATCTATTCCGTCCCCAGGCCTTTAAGATAGTCGATAAATTTATTATCCTTTATGCTCGGAATACGCCCAAGTATTTTTTCAACCGTTCCTTCGTGAAAAGCATTGGACAAATAGATATGAAGAGGGACCCAGGATGTCATTTCAGGTGGTATATATCCTTTAAACTCAAACGGTACATCTCTCTTCTGCCCCCAAAAAATGTCCATTAGCTGCCGTTCGAGTTTCGGCGGCAAATGATACAGCTTTAAAATCTCAGCATCGATTGCTAGGAGAGTTTGATATGCTTTACTCTTGTCGCTCTGCAGCTCTCCTAGATATCGATTAACAAGGCTGCTTATAGTTTGATCCTGCTGTAATAACGTTTCAATCTTGGGTATCGGTATCGCTTCATAAACCTTCACCAGAAGATTTCTGTCAGAAATATGACAATACACGAAGGCCTGAGCAACCGGCGAGTTCAATAATGCTGCCAAAGTATGAACACTAAGAGTACCGGTCCTAGGCCATACTGCATAGAAACTTCTGCCCACTACACGTCCTTCTATGTCTATTGCAGCGGCGAAACGCCATGGGCCTCGTGACATGCGTCCTACAGGCAAAACAATCTTAGGAAGGTTCCAAGCATATTTGTAGGCAGCATTCTCCATGTGCTGTTCCTTCATAGACATATACACTGTATCATTGGCAATGTATTGGTGAAAACCTTCCGTTACAGTAAAAATGCCTTTTTGGGAATCGGGGAACTTATGAGTTTGAACGAGTTTAGTTTCAGAAATGTCCTTTTTGTAT
>DAIDTZ010000357.1 GCA_027456925.1 Nitrospirota bacterium | reverse complement strand
AAGTACTCGGAGGAGCAAATTGTTAAAATTCTTAAAGAGGCAGATGGCGGGATAAAGATCCCGGACCTCTGCCGCAAGTAGGGATTCAGTGACGCCACCTACTGTCCAAATGTTTTGTCCCATATCTTCCGCCATTTCGGTGCCGCCGAAAGAATGGAGTTTTCAGTCTGTAAATCCTGTTTCTCCCAGCAGGGAATGATGTTATAATCTGCCATGCGCTTTATAGCCGACCTCCACGTTCACTCCCACTACTCCCGCGCAACGAGCAAAGACATGTGCCCTGAAGGCATCTGGAAATGGACGCAGCGCAAGGGCATCCAGGTCATTGCAACAGGGGACTTCACCCATGCGGGCTGGCTCAAGGAACTGGATGAAAAGCTCGAACCAGCAGGGAACGGCTTGTTTCGGCTCAGGAAGAAATTCCAGTCCGATGATGTCCCGGATTCGTGCAAGGCAGACGTCTCGTTCATTCTTTCCGCGGAGATCAGCTGCATCTACAGCAAAAATGGGAGGACCCGAAAGGTCCATTCCGTGATCCTTGCTCCGGACTTTGCTGCTGTTGAACGGCTCAATTTTGCGCTTTCCAAGATCGGGAACCTTAAATCCGACGGCAGGCCGATCCTGGGGCTTGATGCGAAGAAGCTGCTTGAGATGACGCTCGACGCTTCGCCTGAGGCTTTGCTTATCCCTGCTCATGCCTGGACCCCGCACTTTTCCGTGTTCGGGGCTGCTTCGGGGTTTGATTCTCTTGAGGAGTGCTACGAAGACCTGACTCCCCATATTTTCGCCATCGAGACCGGGCTGTCGTCGGACCCGCTCATGAACTGGCAGCTTTCGGCGCTCGATAACATCACGCTCGTGTCGAATTCCGACGCGCACTCGGCGGCAAAGATCGGGCGGGAGGCGAATATCCTGGATACCGAAGTCTCTTATCCCGCGATCATCGAAGCGATCAAGACCGGTCAGGGATTCGTCGGGACCATCGAGTTTTTTCCCGAAGAAGGAAAGTATCATTACGACGGCCATCGCGACTGCGGGGTGAGCATGACGCCCAAGGAAACGATCCAGTATGATTATCTCTGCCCACTGTGCAACAAGAAGGTGACCATCGGCGTGATGCACAGGGTCGAAAAGCTTGCTGACCGGGAGCACGGGTACCGGCCCGACGGTGCGCCTTCCTTTTTCTCCATCATCCCTTTGCCGGAGATCATTGCCGAAGGCCTGAAATGCGGCGTGAATACGAAAAAGGTGGCCGGCGTCTATTTCCCTTTGCTCGAACAGCTCGGGAATGAATTCAAGATTCTGCTGGACGTTCCGCTCGACGATATCGAACGGGCGGCTACCCCGCTTCTCCGCGAAGCGATCTCGCGCATGCGCGCGGGGAATGTTCACATTGCTCCGGGCTATGACGGCGAGTTCGGGAAAATCCGGATCTTCGAGGAAGTGGAGAGAAAAGGGATCAGGGGGCAGTTGAAACTGTTGTAATCCTGAAAGACCGGCTGATATTCCCCATCGAGGTGGTCCATGCCAAAGAAACTCGTTGTTGCTTTGCTGCTTGCGGTAACATCTATCAGCGCAATTCTCATCGTCCTGTCGATGCTCAGAAAAAATCAGGCAGTTGTCTACGATGAGAACTACATATGGCACGCGGAAACAGACGCTGCCGGGAACAGCGACACGCTGGTCCGCGGCAGGAAGATACATCAGATCAAAAATGACCTGAACAAGCTGGTCTTTGCCCTGAATAAGGTCGTTGCGGATTTCGAAGCAGCCCGTGCCCAGGGCGACGGCGTGAAGACGGAATTTCCCCTGATCAAAGTGCGGAAAATCGAGCAGCAGACGGCTTTTGTTCGAATCGAAAACGATCAGTACCTCACGGAGAGCATGGGCTCGTCAGGGGCCCAGGATTATCTCGCCGAAGTCACCTATACGCTTACCGAAAATCCGGGCATCAAGTCCGTAGACTTTGCCTTTAATGCAGGAGACCATGCCATGCCCGGCCTGTACACCAGGGAGAGCTTTGCGGACTACAGGACCGTGATCGACAACGACCGCAGGCGCTGAGAACAGCGCCCTGTCCGGCCCTGCTCGGAATTAACAACCTTTGGAGCACTTCTCCCTTTACCTTCCCGGCCTTGGTGTGCTATTATACTAACCCGTGAGCATTCATCCTACGATCATCCCCCGTTCCGAACACATCATTTCGCGCAAGTGGATCAGTCCGAACGCAGTCCGGGTCCTCTACCGTCTGAAAGAGCAGGGATACCATGCCTACCTCGTGGGCGGAGGGGTGCGCGACCTCCTGCTCGGCCGGGAGCCAAAAGACTTCGATATTGCCACGGACGCAAAGCCCAATGAGGTCAAAAAGGCCTTCCGTACCTGCCGGCTCATCGGCAGGCGCTTTCGTTTGGCGCATATCCATTTTCACGACGAGATCATCGAAGTGGCCACCTTCCGGTCCAATGCCCCGGAAGAGCCCGAGGTCCCGGACGCGGCACCTTCCGAACAGACAACGCTTGCTCTCTTTCCCGAACAAACCGCGGCCGAAGCCGCTGTGACTCAGCAGACTTCGCCGGAGACGCAGGAGCCCTTGTCTCCCGGGGCCCCCGTGACGCCGGCAATCGTCGTAAAACCCCGTCCTCCGCGCATGCTCAAGACCGAGGGCGGCATGATCCTCCGGGACAACGTGTTCGGCACGCCCGAGGAAGACGCCCTTCGCCGCGACTTCACGGTGAACGCGCTGTTCTACAACATCGCGGACTACTCGGTCATCGACTACGTGGGCGGCATGGCCGACTTGAAGAGCGGGCTCATCCGCATTATCGGCGATCCCCTGGTCCGGTTCACCGAGGACCCGGTGCGCATGGTGCGCGCGGTGCGCTTTGCCGCGATCCTCGGGTTCGAGATCGAGGAAAACACCTATCAGGCCCTGCTTGAGCTTCGGGACAAGGTGGCGCTCGCTTCGCCCGCGCGCATGTACGAAGAAGTGTTGAAGCTGTTCCTGCTCGGCGAAGGGGAGAAGACCTACCAGCTCCTCCGGAGGACCGGCCTCTTCGGCGTGATCTTCCCGCGTTTGAACGAATGGATCGACACCGAGGAAAGCGGCTTTCCGCACATCTGGATCGGCAAGGCCCTGGAGTGGGTCGATGCCTGCGTGCAGGCGCATAGGAAGGTCGAGCCCCACATCCTGTTCGGGCTGATGTTCGGGCAGTACATCGAGGAAAAGGCGGGAGCGCTCTCGAAGTCAGGCGCGCCGGCCCTCGACGCCGTGACCCGCGCGGTGACGGAAGTCCTTTCCGAACAGGCCCAGCGCGTGATGATCCCCAAGAAGGTCGGCTTGCCCATGCGCGACATGTACTGGAACCAGCAGCGGTTCGCGAA
>DAIDTZ010000356.1 GCA_027456925.1 Nitrospirota bacterium | reverse complement strand
CTACAAAAGGGCGCGTAGTTTCGTGAAGGAACGCAAGCTCTACCAGGCCATCACGGACCTGCAGCAGGCCCTGTACCTGAATCCCACCAACGCCGCCATCCAGAGCGCGCTCAAAGCCGTCCTGGATATGAAGCAGGCTGAAGAGCACTACCGCACCTCGCTCACCTTCGTGGAACTGGGAAGGCTCGGCGACGCCATCAGCGAGCTGAACCAGGCCGTGGAGCTCGACGCCGAGAACGTGAAATACCATGACGCCCTCTACAAGCTGCAGAAAAGAAAGACGGAGATCGAGCCGGAGGATGCCCTGACGCTGGTGTCGGACAAGCCCATTACCCTGAATTTCAAGAATACCAACATCAAGGACGTCTTCGAGTTCCTCTCCAAACTCTCGGGCATCAACATCCTCTTCGACGAAGAGGTAAAGGCCCAGCCCGTGACTGTTTTCGTCAAAGATGTGTCGTTCCAATACGCGCTGAATCTGCTCCTTTCCACGAATAAACTCTTCATGAAAAAAGTGAGCGCCGATACCATCATCATTATTCCCAAAAGCAAAGCCAAGGTCGACCAGTACCAGGACCTCCTGGTCAAGACGTTTTACATCAATAACGCCAGGGCCAAGGACATGATCAACGTCCTCCGGTCCATGCTCGAGCTCAGAAAAGTATACGTGAACGAGGTATTGAACTCCATTACCATCAGGGACACGCCCGAGAAATTGAACCTGGCCGAGAAAGTCATCGCGGCGAACGACCTCAAAGAGGCGGAAGTCATCCTCGATGTCGAGATCCTGGAAATCTCGCGGACCAACACCCAGTCCTATGGCTGGAATTTCCAGCCGGGCCTTTCCGCGTCCGCTTCGGTACAAAACCCGTCGGGTTCGATCATTCCGGCAACGGGGACGGGAATCGCTCTGAGCGATTTGAGCAACCTGTCGAATAAGAACATCTTCGTGACGCTGCCGAGTGTCGTGGTGAACCTGATCAAGCAGGATTCCGACGCACAGACCCTGGCTAATCCACGCGTGCGCGTGCTCAATAACAAACAGGCCAAATTTCATATCGGCGACAGGATCCCGGTCCAGACTTCCACGATCCAGTCCACGTCAGCCGTGGCGGTCACCTCCACGTTCGAGTATAAAGATGTGGGGATCAAGCTGAACATAGAGCCGTCGGTCCACCTCAACAACACTGTAACCCTCAAGATGGGCCTCGAAATCAGCACGCTCGGCAGCGCGCTGGATTTTGGGAACGGCCAGAAGCAATACGAGTTCGGCACGCGGAACACGGATACAATTATAAACCTCCGCGACGGAGAAACGGTGATCATCGGCGGCCTGATCAAGGACGAGGAACGCAAGGCCCGGATCAAGATACCGATTCTCGGGGACATCCCCGTTGTCGGCAGGCTTTTCTCGTCCAACGACGACGGAACGATCAAGACCGATATCCTGATGTCCATCACGCCGAACATCGTGCGCAATATGGAGCTGCCGGACAAGGACACGCAGTCCTTCTGGTCGGGCACCGAGGAGGCTTATGACGTGAAACCGCTCTTTGTGACCGCTTCCGGCAAGAGCACCAAATCTTCGCCAAAGCCTGTGGACAAAACCGCCATACTCGAGTCGATGGCCAGGCGTGAGCCGGAGGCGGCGCCGGTCACCAATGAACCGGCAAGGCCCTTGACTGCTCCCACCGGCGCCGGGCCGCTTGCCGCCCCGGTTGCTGCTGCCACGCTCCTGGAAATCACCCCTCCTGATACGGCAGTTCAGGTCGGCCAGGAGGCGCGCTTCGAAATCGTCGCGGGCAGCGTTAAAAACCTGTACGGCGCCATCCTGACGCTCAGTTACGACCCCAAGATCGTGGAATTCAAGACAGCGAGCGAAGGGACCCTTCTGAAAAAGGACGGCCAGCAGACCTCATTCCTTTTTTCGAATAATGTCAAGACGGGAACAGTAGACCTCTATATGACCCGAATCGGCGATGTCGGCGGCGTGGATGGAGCCGGCGGCCTCGGCACGGTCGTGTTCCAGGCCAAGTCGAGCGGCACGGCTGCCATGGCCCTCCGGATGGTGAAGCTCACGAACTTCAGCAGGGAACAGATCAAGGCGGACCTCAAGAGCGCCAGGGTGGTTGTGAAGTAATGAGAAAGATGGCGAATGCCCGACAAAACGGCATGACGCTCATCGAGCTGCTCGTTGTGATCGCGATCGTGTCGATTTTGGCCACGGCCGCCATGCCGCTGTCGCGCGTGACCGTAACAAGGGTAAAAGAGCTCGAACTCCGGAATGACCTGCGGATGTTGCGTACGGCGATCGATGCGTTCAAGAAAGACTGCGACAATAAACAACTGGCAACGCTGGAAGGCTACTGCAAGGCCGATCAGAATAATTATCCCGAGTCCCTGGAACAGCTGACCGAACCGCTGAAGCTCGCCGGCCCGGCAGACAAGACCAGAAAGTATCTTCGCCGGATACCCCGGGACCCCATGACCGGGCTCGATTCCCCGGGCAACCCGAACAACTGGGGCCTCCGCTCGTACGCCGATGCTCCCGATTCGGACCAGTGGGGCGGGGGAAATGTCTACGACGTTTATTCGAAGAGCGATGCCGTTGGCCTCGACGGATCGAAGTATAATACCTGGTAACAATCGCATGCATGACAAAACAATGAAAAACAAGGCACGTTCGCAAAGGGGGTTCACGCTCCTGGAACTTATGATCGTGCTCGCCATCATGGGCATTCTTCTCACCATTGCTCAGCCGAATCTCAAAAGCTCGATCATCCGGGCCCGGGAAGCGGTCCTCCGTGAAGACCTGTTCCGGCTGCGTGAAGCCGTTGATCAATACTACGCCGACAATGACAAGTATCCCCCCGCGATCCAGGACCTGCTGAACCAGCAGGAGCGGACCAGGAGTTATTTGCGGGACATCCCCAAAGACCCCTTTACCGGCGCAACTGACTGGATCACCGTTGCACCCGAGGGCGATGAAGGCGGCGTCTTCGACGTGCACAGCGCAAGCCCGCTGGTCGCTCTGGACGGCACAACCTACAACTCATGGTAATTCTCACATCCTCTGTTCATT
>DAIDTZ010000355.1 GCA_027456925.1 Nitrospirota bacterium | reverse complement strand
GCGATTCAAAGCGGAAAGGCCGATACGGTTATCGTCCTTGAAAACGACCTCTATCGCAGGACTGATGAAACTGCAATGGATGACTTCCTGCACAACGCAAAACATATCATCGTCCTCGATCACGCGGTGAACCCCACGTCTTCAAAGGCGGACATCGTCCTTCCTGCAGGGACATTTGCCGAATCGGACGGGACAGTGGTCAACAATGAAGGTCGTGCGCAGCGATTCTATCAGGTGCTTGATCCAAACCACGATATACAGGAAAGCTGGAAATGGATAGGCGATATAATCAAAACCTTGGGCCGGGCTCCTGCGGCAGCGTGGGACAATCTCGATGAGCTCACCAAGAGCATGACAACAGCTTTGCCGGTTTTGAAGTTCGTGCAGGACATTGCGCCGACAGCGGATTTTACCGTATCCGGCCAGAAAATACCGCGCCAGCCGCACCGCTACAGCGGCAGGACGTCCATGCTTGCAAACGTCAGCTTGCACGAACCCAAACCGCCCGCTTATCCCGATTCTCCCCTGTCTTTCTCCATGGAAGGCTATGAAAGCCCGCCTCCGGCGCCGCTCATCTCCCGCTACTGGTCGCCGTGATGGAATTCGGTCCAGGCCCTGAACAAGTTCCAGCAGGAGGTCGGGGGGCCGCTTACAGGCGGCGACCCGGGAAAAAGATTGATCGAACCAGCAGGCCAGGAAGCTGCTTCATGGCGCCTGAACGTACCGTCCGGCTTTACGCCAAAAGACGGCGAATGGCTCATCGTGCCGATCCATCGCATTTTCGGATCTGAAGAATTAAGCATGCTCTCGCAGGCCATCGCCGGGCGCGCGCACAAACCTTTTATCGCACTGAACAACGGGGACGCAAAGCGGCTTAACGTGTCGGATGGTGAAATGATGGAAATAGCGCTCGCCGGGAAAAAGCACCGGTTTGGCGCTAAAATCAAACCGGAACTACCCGACGGCACTGCCGGTTTGTATGCGGGCCTTTCGCTGTTTCCCGTTTTCGGAACAACGTATGCTAAACTGAGCAAGGTGTGATTGCATGTCGCCTGACATCATACAACTCATAATTGTCTTCGCCGTACTCTTCGCCGTGCTGACCGTCGGCGGGCTGCTGATCTGGCTTGAGCGCAGGCTCCTGGGCCTGTGGCAGGACCGGTACGGACCGAACCGCGTCGGGCCCTTCGGCCTCCTCCAGGTGCTGGCGGACATGATCAAGGTATTCACCAAGGAAGACTGGATCCCGCCCTTTGCGGACAAGGCCGTATTCATCATCGCGCCCGCGGTGATCGTTGCTGTTGTGCTGATGTCGTACACCGTAATTCCTTTTGCTCCGGGCGTGGAGATCGTGGACCTCAACATCGGGCTCCTGTTTTTCCTCGCCATGTCGTCCCTCGGCGTATACAGCGTCGCCCTTGCGGGCTGGGCCTCGGCCAGCAAGTATTCGCTTTTGGGCGGCCTCCGGGCGTCGGCGCAGATGCTTTCCTACGAGGTGTTCATGGGCCTGTCGCTCATGGGCGTGGTCATGCTCACCGGCTCCTTTAATT
>DAIDTZ010000354.1 GCA_027456925.1 Nitrospirota bacterium | reverse complement strand
AACCGCTCTTTTTGCTGAATATCTTCAAAATAAAATTCCTGTCGCTGCTGGGCTATCAGCCAAAGCTCGATTCCTGTTTGTCCTGCGGGCTCCAGCCGAAAGGGGAGATGGTGTTTCTCGGCATGAAGGGCGGGATCCTCTGCCCGGCGTGCATGATCTCTTCCGGCGAGCCGCAGGTGACGCTCTCGCCGGGAGCAGTCGGTTTTTACTACCAGGCGCTCAGAATGGAGATGGACAAGATCTCCCGGCTGAAGCCGTCAAACAGCATTGTGCGGGAGCTGGACCGGGCATTTTCCGACCACACCTTCCATATCCTCGGCAAACGGCTCAAGTCTGCGGAGTTTCTGAAAGCAGTTCTGCCATGAGGGCGCTCGGACAGGACGTCCAATTCGTGTTTATGTTCGCAGCGCAATGGCACTGTGACATCGTGCTTTCGTATCTTTGGGTTATCGTGGTTTTGATTTTGAGGGACGCTTACGGACAGTTGCCAGCAGGATCAGACTTGCGATCACGCAGGCATAGGAGAAGAGGTCTCCATACCGGGTGTAGAAGGTCCTTTCCGTGCCCGGTATGAGCTGGTGAGTAAGATATGCTTCGGTGAAGATCTTCGAAGTTTGCAGGATGCGGCCGCGCGAGTCAATGAAACCTGAGATGCCGGTATTGGCGGCGCGCGCAATAGGCACGCGGTTTTCGACGGCCCGAAGGACGGCCATGGAAAAATGCTGGTAGGGGGCGGCGGTCTTGCCGAACCAGGCGTCGTTGGTGATGGTGGCCACGATCTGGGCCCCCCGATCGACAAACTTCCTGACGAGATCGGGGAAAATGATCTCATAACAAATGACCGTGCAGAGCTTTACTTCCTTTCGTTGCCCCGGCTCCCCATAGGGGACGGTCATCACCGTGTAGTCCGTCCCGGGTTGGAAGTCACCGATTGCCTGGACCATTTTCCCGACAAAGAACAGAATGCTCCTGAGCGGGACATATTCTCCGAACGGGACAAGATGCATCTTGTGATAAACAGCTTCGACGTTTCCCTGGGCGGAAAGCAGAAACGCGGAGTTTCTCCCAATGATCTGCCTGTTTGGTTTTACTTCATAGGTCGGGCTGCCGGTGAGCAGCGGCACCCGGTTCTGCTTCACAAAATCAATGAGGTCCGCGCTCATCACGCTGTCATTCTCCCCGACGCCGTTAAAATAGAACGGCGTGGCCGTCTCGGGCCAGATGACGAGGTCAGGATGCTGCGTAAGCGCTTTCCGGGTAAGCGTTTTGTACACGGCGATCGTCCGCGCCTGGAATGCAAGGTCCCACTTTTGGTCCTGTGCGATGTTGCCCTGCACGACCGAGACCGTGATCGTTCCGGGGCCTTCCGGCGCCCTCAGTTTGACAAACCCGTATCCCAGCACGAGAGCCATCACAATCAGAGCGGTGACAAGGGCGGGATATCTTTTCCTGTCCATCGTGGTCTCGGAGACGGCCGCGTTCACCAGGACGATCACGAACGATACTCCGTACACGCCGGTGATGTCGGCTATCTGGATTACCGGCAGCGCGGAATATTGCGAGTAGCCGACCAGAGACCAGGGGAATACGCTGAACACGTAGGTGCGCGCGAGTTCAAGGGCTGTCCAGATCGCCGGGGCGGCGATGATAATGAGCTTCGGGTTGTTATTCCTCGAATGGACCATGGCGGCGCCAAAAAGCGCGGGATACAGCGCCAGATAGGTGCAGAGCAACAGGGTGACGAGCGATGCCGGGATGATGGAGATCCCGCCGTAAAAATGCACGGAGTTCGTGACCCAATAGACGGTGCCGGCAAAATAGAAAAGCCCGGAAATCCCGCCGAGCCAGAAGCCGTTCTTTACACTCTGTTCCTGAAGAGCGTAGAACAGGGGCACGAAGGCGATCCAGGCAAGAAAATAAAAATTGATGGTGGGAAATGAAGCGGCAAGGAGAATGCCGGAAAGAGCGGCGAGCGCCAGGGAGCGGAGGTTCATGCTATTTTGCCGCTTTCTGATCCTGCATCCATTTCAACAGGCCTTCTTTCATGCTGCTGTTGATCGGCTCTGGCCCGGAGGCGGAAAGCATGGGCTGCCGATGCTCGGTCCGGGGTTTTTGCCCGGAGCTTTTCGGCGGCCTGACGCTGCCGTGGGCTGCTTTGGCAATTGCCGGCCGCGGCCGCGGTGATTCGGGCTGGAGCTTCTGTTCCTCCTGGACCATGGGCGTAAGGGAGGAAATTGCATGGCGGTAGAGGATCTCCTGCTTCTGACTATCCATGACGATGACGTAGCTGTCGAAGGCTTTGATCTTGCCCGCAACGCGAATCCTGTTCTGGAGCGTTACGGCAATGGTCGTCTGCTCGGTCAGGTAGGTGTTCAGCATCCGGTCGAGGAGATTTGTTTCCATGAAAGACACCTCTTGCTTCTACCGATTGATGGTCGTGATCGAATGTTTATAGTACAAGTGCTGCCTGCCGCCCTCTTTCAGCAAAATGGTGAAACTGTCGCAGGCCTCGATATTCCCCTTGATCCGCTGTCCGTTGATGAGGTACAGCGTGAGGACCTGGTTTTCTTTAATGGCCTTGTCGAGAAACTCCTGCTGAATGTTCGGCCGCCCCGAGGGCGCCTCGGGGGACGGATTCGTTTGGTCGGGAGCAGCCTGAGCCGACTGGGGAGGAATTGCCAGAAGCGTTTGCGGGGCGGTGAGGGAGGAAATCTCCTGCTTTAAGAGAGTGACGATCTTGCCGTTCGCTTCCAGATTGATTTCATACCGGCCGATCTCGCGGATGATCCCTTCCAGCCCGGTTTTGTTCATCTGGCCGATACGAAGCTTGATACCGCTTGCTAACGCCTGAGACAGGAACTGCGGTTCGACACTTTGACTTAATTCTTCCTTCAGAACTTCCATTGAGAAAATGATATCTGAAATCATTTTTTTTTGCAAGGAAATTTTCCAGCTCGCAATTTTACTTTGGTTAAGAAAACCGTCCCTGATCTCCCGTGCCGTCCCTTAACGAAGGTTGAAGCGGTATGCCCCGCCCTTCCGATAGCCTGTTTTCCGACGCGGGACGGCTTTTTCATTATTGACTTTTGAGCAGGTATAGCCTATTATCCAACGCTATGTATGAACTTATGGTCGAATTGAAATTCGCGGCTGCGCATCAACTTCGGGGCTATCAGGGCAAGTGTGAGCGGCTCCACGGCCATAACTGGCGCGTGACCATCGCGGTGACCGCCGAACGCCTGGATGAAGCAGGGTTGGCCATCGATTTCCATGAACTCAGGAAATCGCTCCGTGAAGTGCTCGACCAGCTCGATCATACGTTTATCAACGATATTTTCCCGTTCACGCAGATCAACCCTTCATCGGAAAACCTTGCCAAGTGGATTTACGACAACATGGCAAAAAAACTCGATAACGATAACATCCAGGTTGCGAGCGTGACCGTATGGGAATCAGACACGGCGTCGGCGAGCTACTTCGAGTAAACCATTTAGGCCACTCTGCACGTGCGCTGCGCACAGAGGTCTCAGAACGCGCAGAGTTCACAAACTGAATCTCTCCCGTTCCTGAACTATCCATGATTATCGACAAACGTATCGCCGAAAAGATTCTTTCCTTCGCATTATCACGGAAGGCCGATGCAGCCGAGGTCTTTCTCCGGGCCTATTCTTCCACCTCCATCGAAGTAAAAGACCAGAAGGTCGATGCCTTCGACCGTGCCAGGGATATCGGCGCCGGGCTTCGTGTCTTCGCGGGTGC
>DAIDTZ010000353.1 GCA_027456925.1 Nitrospirota bacterium | reverse complement strand
CAACTACGTGAGCTGCTCTCCCTACCGGGTGCCGATTGCGCGGCTTGCAGCAGCGCACGCCAGGCTCAAGGAAAAGGGCGTTGGCGGCTCGGGGAGCAAGTAATGTCTTTCAGAAATCAGAAGGGCGGCCGGAACACAGGCCGCCTCTTTTTTTATCCAGGAACAACGTTTCCTCCCTTAAAACAAAGGGCTTCCATAGAAAGAGGTAATTATTCATGTGGAACACGGCAGTTCCCTGGTGGGAATTAATTGTTAGGGCTGCAATCGTCTATGCCTTTCTTTTGGCACTCCTGCGCATCACCGGGAAGAGACAGGTGGGACAGCTTGCACCATTCGATCTCGTTCTGCTTCTCGTGCTCTCGAATGCTGTTCAGAATTCGATGAACGCAGGAGACAATTCCCTGGTTGGAGGCCTTATCTCCGCGGCCGCGCTGGTAGGCTTGAATTACCTGGTGGGCCTGGCGACCTATAGAAGTAAGAAGCTGGAGGCTATCGTTGAAGGACAGCCGCAGGTCCTTATTCATAACGGGAAGCTGTTCGAGGAGGTCATGGCGAGGGCGCAGCTCACTCACCATGAGCTGAATGCCGCCCTTCGACGGGCCGGCTGTACCTCCGTTGATGACGTTCACACGGCCATTCTTGAGAACAATGGAGCAATCAGTGTTGTCGCGGTCAGGGACAAAGAGGGGAGTGCGAACAAGGATGTATGATGTGATGCTTAATATAGCCATGGAGAAAGGAGCAACACGATGATAAAAGCAAGCGGTGTTACGGTATATGAGACTCTGGCGGAAATAGTAGATCCCGGCCATTCGTGCCTCGTTGTTTGGGATGTGCAAAACGGACTGGTAGACAGGACATTCAACAAGGAAGAGTTTCTGGCAAACCTGAAAGGACTTATTGGGACCTTAAGGAAGAAAATGCCTGTTGTATATACCCTGATAACTCCTCTCCCGAGGGAATTTCAGTCATCCTGGGGCATCTACAATATGATGCGGAGATATAACGTCAAGGAAATTGACAAGCTTCCCAATTTCATGGCCCCGGGTTCAAAAGAACGGGAGATCTCCGATGCGGTCAAGCCGGAGAAAGGCGATATCCTGTTGGATAAAGCTGCGGCAAGTATTTTTATCGGCACGAATTTCGAGAACATGATGAGGAACAGGGGAATAACAACGCTGTTGTTTACCGGCATAGCCACGGAGATAGGGGTTGAGTCGTCCGCGCGTGATGCGTCGAACAGGGGGTTCTATCCCGTGGTTGTTTCCGATTGCGTCTCTTCAATGGACAAGGATGCGCATGAACGTTCTTTAAAAAACCTTGAGAAACTCGCTATCGTGAAGAGTTCAGACGAGATAGTGAAGAGTATGGCGTAAGAGTTTTTTTGCCTGAAAGGAACAGTATGAAGAGGAAAATCGGTAGTCAGAACGTTCTTTACCCCATGCCGGTCACGATCGTGGCGATGCTCGTGAACGGGAAAGTGAACTTCCTGAACGTCGCACACGTCGGGATCCTGAATGCACGGGCGCCCCATTTCATTTCTCTCGGCATGGGTAAAAGGCATTATAGCAACATCGGTATCCGGGAGAACAAGACCTTCAGCGTCAATATCCTCTCACAGGACCAGATGGTTGAGGCTGATTACGTGGGGCTCGTTACCGGCAGCACGACGGACAAATCCCAGGTGTTCGAGACCTTCTTCGGGGAATTAAAGACCGCGCCCATCATTCAGAATTGCCCGGTGTCCATGGAATGCAGACTCCATGATACCTATGAACTCGAGACGCACGACGTGTTTATCGGGGAGATCGTGGCAACCTACGTCGATGATGCCGTTCTTGTTGACGGCAAAATAGATCTCTCAAAGGTCAAGCCGCTGCTCTTTGATATAAGCAGTATGAAGTACTGGTCGCTGGGCCAGCCTGCGGGTGACTGCTGGAAAGAGGGGAAGCAGTATAAAAAATCATAGTTAAGTTGAGACGGGCAACTCAACAATTGCAGTATGCAGTAATGTTATAATTGTAATTATAGCGTCAGCAGAAGAAGATTTGAACGGAACGGTAAATTGTGTATAATGTTCCATGTTGCTGACGAATACCTATTTTCTTGTCGCCTTCAATCTTCTGGCCGGAGCGCTCCTCGGAAACATTTTGTACCGGTCGGATTTCTGCATGGCGGGGATATTCAGGGATTTTTTCCTCTTCAGGAATTTCTCGCTGTTGCGTCCCCTCCTTCTTCTCGTCGTTTTGACCATGGTGCTTTTCTCTCTGGCCCGGCTGTCAGGCCTCATTCTGGTGCCGACTCCCCCTTTTTTCTCCTATCCCTCCGGCGCCACCCTTATGGGCGGGGCCGTCTTCGGCATCGGCATGGTGCTGGCCGGAGGCTGCGTCGTAAGCACGCTCTATAAGATGGCGGGCGGCAATCTCGCCAGCATGATCGCCTTCATCGGCATGATAGCCGGAAGCCTGTTGTATGCCGAATTCGACGGCCGATGGGAACCCGTAAAGCAGGCCACGGTTTTTGTCCGTTCCATCATGCTCTCGGACATGACCGTGACGGGCTATTTTCTGGTCGTTGCCTCCGTAGCGATTATTGCCTTTCTGGCTTTCGCACAGTGGACCAGGCACGGCAAATGGACAAGGATCGCCTATGCCGATTCTTATCTCCAGCCATGGAAAGCCGCGGTGGCCATTGCTATGCTGAATACGGCAGCCTACATCCTGTCCGGATGGCCCATGAGCATTACGAGCGGTTATGCGAAAATCGGCGGCTATATCGAGAACCTGTTCGCGCCGGCGCATGTAGCGGGCTTGCGCTTCTTCAACCAGGCGAGCATATCGCTCGTGCTTTCCGGCGTACCGATTTCAGGCGGCGCGGGGCCCGTGCCGGACATCGTGTTTTTCACCCAGATACCCCTGCTGGTAGGCATCGTCGCCGGCGCGTTTCTCACCGCGGTCCGGCTCGCGGAATTCAAAATTTACGGATTTCCTCCCCGACGCCAGATGGTTTCGGCGCTGGCCGGCGGGATCCTGATGGCGCTGGGGTCGAGGATGGCGGCGGGCTGCAACCTGACCTTTGTCCTGGGAGCGGTGCCCCTCCTTGTCTTTCAGGGCTTTCTCTTCACTGCAGGCATGCTCGCCGGGGCTTATGCGGGCGCGCAGGCGCTCAGAAGATTCGTGATTCCCTGGTCCGCTCGTTGCGAAAACGTTTCCGCTGAATGAGGTGCACATTGGAAAAGAAAGAGATCATCGAGCTGAATATCCTGGGCCAGGTCTGCCCGGCCTGCCTGCTCGTCGCGTTGAAGGAGCTCAACACGCATTGCCGTAAATTGAAGCAGGGCGAGGCCGAGCTTGCTGTCAAGACGGACCATCGCGACGCGACGAGGACTATCCCCGATACGGCGCGCGCCATGGGGTATGACGTCGAGGTACTGAAGGTCTCAACCTATTACGAAATACGGGTGGGCGTGCGCAAATGAAGGCAAGGGGAAAAAAAGAACGAGCGGCCCCTAAAAAACCGCGGGAGTCGAAAGACGCACTCGCTGGCGACCGGAAATACATCGAGTACATCTGGGAGAAGGTCAACCAGCTTCTTCTGGTGATGGGCACGTTGCCGCTCAAGCCCGAAGAACTTGATGATGAGACGCTTCTTGATCTGGACCCTCTCGGCATTATCGCGGGGTCCTTTGAGCAGGTGCTGGCCCACCTGAAGGAAACGAACCAGGAACTCACGATCACCCACGACCAGTTGCAGGCGATCTTCGATGCAACCGGGGTCGGTATTTCCATCATCGACCGCGATTTCAGGATCCTGAAATGCAATTAACGACAGCGCGCCCTGCTGGTCGACGAAGGTATCGGCGACGTGACTGGATGATACTGTCATGAAGTGTACTGCAACAAGCC
>DAIDTZ010000352.1 GCA_027456925.1 Nitrospirota bacterium | reverse complement strand
CTATTGCGCCGACACAGAAAATACCCGGTTTGATGTCTACTGCACGCATAACAGCCTGCTGGTGCTAGTTGTCGGTATTTGAAACCGCGGGGACAGCGTCACTTCTCTTTATTCTTCTTCCGGCAGGACGAGCAGTGCCCGTAAAATTCGATATGGTGCCCCAGAAGAACGAAGTGCTCCGCCATGTCTTTCGGCAGCTCAACGCCGATTTTTTCCGGGATGTCGACGATCTTGCCGCATAGAACGCATATGAGATGATGATGTCGGCTAATATCCGGATCGTACCGTTTTCGTTCCGGATCGATCGTCAGTTCCCTGAGTTCCCCCGCCCTGGTGAGCGTATTCAAGGTATTATAGACCGTGGCAAAGGACATGGACTGGTAGCGCTTCGACACGACCCGGAATATGTCTTCCGCCGAGGGATGAGACGTGTTTCCTTCCAGATATTCCAGGATGGCGAGCCGTTGAGGGGTCCGTTTGAACCGCGTTCCCTCGTTCTTTTTTTGAATTTGTTTCATATCGTGGAGACGCATAATGCTTAGAATGATTATAATTTATACAGAGGCGGCGTGTCAAGTCCTTTTCTTATCGTCGTTGCCGCGCAATGTTTACAACTATGTCAAAATTATCCTATGTACACAATAACAAATTGTCGTTGTGATGATCACGGCGTGACAGCAAGATAGACTCCGGGAAGATCCGTGGGAATGACGAAGCTCCGCCGCGGAACGCGGCGTTCGAGAGAGGGTCAATAAAAAAGCGGCCCCGCAATTCGGAGCCGCTTCCGGTGCACACGATCGTTCGACCGTGAATTATTTCTGACCATGCTTCTCAGCCACCTGGATCCTGATCATTGCGCGGAGCAACTCGATGCGGTTCTTCTCGTAATCAGCGTGCTCGAGTTTTTCACTCAAGGCCTTTTCGGCCCGCTCTTTCGCCTGCCGGGCCTCGGCAATATCAATATCAACAGCACGGTCGGCTCCCTCGGCGAGAATGATCACACGGTCCGGTCCTACCTCGGCGTATCCCCAGTCGACGGCAAGATGGTGCCACTCCGCGGCCTCCCGGTAGGAGAGCATGCCTACTTTAAGCGCCGTCAGAAAGGGAGTATGGCCGGGCAGAACGCCGAACTCGCCCTCACTGCCCGGGGCAATCACTTCGTCAACGCGCTCCGAGCGAACTACCTGGCGGCTCGGCGCAACAATCTCGAGAAGCATTTTTCCTTTTTCAGCGACCATGTTCTTTTTCCAATCTTCAGTCATTTAACTGATAAACCGATGCATAATGCATGATCCATGATAGAAATCAAGCCCCCATCCTGCATCTTGGATCGTTCTTAATTACCGCTTATAACCGAGTTGCTCCGCTTTCGCGATCACTTCCTCGATAGGACCGACCATGTAGAAGGCCTGCTCGGGAATGTCGTCCATTTTCCCGTCCACGACTTCCTTGAACCCCTTGATGGTCTCCTTAAGCGGCACGTATTTGCCGGGAGTCCCGGTGAATGCTTCCGCCACCTGGAAGGGCTGCGACAGGAAGCGCTGGATCTTTCTGGCGCGGGACACGGTGAGCTTGTCCTCGTCCGAAAGTTCGTCCATACCCAGGATCGCGATGATGTCCTGGAGTTCTTTATAACGCTGGAGCACGAGCTGCACCCGCTGCGCTACCGAGTAATGCTCTTCTCCAACGATGTGGGGATCCATGATGCGGGACGTCGAGTCGAGCGGGTCCACGGCCGGATAAATGCCGAGTTCCGAGATCTGGCGCGAAAGCACGGTCGTTGCATCGAGGTGCGCGAACGCTGTTGCCGGCGCCGGGTCCGTCAAATCGTCGGCAGGCACGTAGATGGCCTGCACCGAGGTGATGGACCCTTTCTTCGTGGAGGTGATCCGCTCCTGGAGAGCGCCCATTTCCGTACCAAGCGTGGGCTGATATCCCACGGCCGACGGCATGCGTCCAAGGAGGGCCGACACTTCCGAACCCGCCTGCGTAAAGCGGAATATGTTGTCAACGAACAGAAGCACGTCCTGACCCATGGTGTCGCAGAAATACTCGGCAACGGTCAGGGCGGACAGCGCAACGCGTAGTCTGGCTCCCGGCGGCTCGTTCATCTGGCCGTAGACAAGGGCGGTTCTGTTGATAACTCCCGACTCCTTCATTTCGGCCCAGAGATCGTTTCCTTCACGGGTACGTTCACCCACGCCCGCGAACACGGAGTAGCCGCCGTGCTGTTTGGCCACGTTGTTGATCAGTTCCATGATAAGAACGGTTTTGCCCACGCCGGCACCGCCGAAGAGACCCGTCTTTCCACCCTTCGTGTAGGGCGCGAGGAGGTCAATGACCTTGATGCCGGTTTCGAAGAGCTGCTTCGTGGGGTCCAGTTCTTCGAGCATCGGGGCAGGGCGATGAATCGGCAGCGTATCCTTCGTAGTAATCGCGCCGAGCTCGTCCACGGGCTCGCCGATGACGTTCATGATGCGGCCGAGCACTTCTTTGCCCACGGGCATTGAAATGGCCTTGCCGGTGTCACTGACCTTCATGCCGCGCATGAGACCGTCCGTAGAGGACATGGCCACGGTACGCACCCGGTTCTCTCCGAGGTGGAGCGCCACCTCAAGCGTCAGATGGGTCTCGGGTGTTCCCAGATTTTTGTCCGCTGCCTGATCGATCCTGAGCGCGTTCATCAAATGGGGAAGGTTGCCGACGGGGAACTCGCAGTCCACCACCGCACCCATCACCTGTACTATTTTTCCTGTGCTCATTGTAACCCCCTGTAGAATACAGCAATTACGAATTATTAATTCTTAATTTTTAATTGAATTATTTCAGCGCCTCTGCTCCGCCCACGATCTCGGATATTTCCTTGGTGATCGCGGCCTGACGCTGCTTGTTGTACTTCAGCGTATATCGTTCTATCATATCCTTCGCATTCCGCGTAGCGGAGTCCATGGCCGTCATTTTCGCGCCCATTTCGCTGGCCTGGCTTTCGAGCATCGCGCGGTAAACCTGCACCTCGACGTGCTTCGGCAGGATGGAGCCAAGGATAACTTCCGGACTCGGCTCGTACAGATAATCGACAGCAGCCATAAACGGATCGGCTTCCATGGGCGGTTCCACGGGCAGAAGTTTCTCAAGCGTCACTTTCTGCTGCATCACGCTCTTGAACTCGTTGTACAGGAGATAGACTTCGTCGGTCTCTCCGGCGGCAAAACGCTCGACAATGTTCTTGCCGACATCAGCAGCCTTCTCATAATCGATCATGCCGAGATCGGACCACACCTTGCCGAGCGTGTACCCGGAGCGTTTCCGGAAGAAGTCACGTCCTTTGCGGCCAACGACGTTGACCTTTACTTCCTTGCCCTGTGCCTGGAACTCCTTAACCGTCTCAACGGCCTTACGCAGGATATTGGTATTATAGGCGCCGCAGAGCCCGCGGTCCGATGTCAGCACAAGAAGCTTTACCTGTTTCGGTTCCCGCTTGGCCAGGAGAGGGTGCTGCGCCCGCTCCACGCGGCCCGCCAGGTTTGCGATGACCGCCAGCATCTTTCGCGAGTAGGGACGAGCCGCGATCACGCGGTCCTGTGCCCGCCGAAGCTTCGCCGCAGCCACCATCTTCATGGCCTTGGTGATCTGCTGGGTCTTTTTGATGCTCGTGATCTTTCTTTTAATATCTCTTAAGCTGGGCATATGAGTAATTCCTAAGTTTTAAGTTTCCAGTTTTTAGTTTTTAGTTAACTCAAAACTCATAACTCAAAACTATGAACTGAAGTTACACGGTGAACGATTTTTTAAACTCTTCAATGGCGCTCTTGATGCGCGCTTTGAGGTCGTCATCGAGCTGCTTCTTGCTCTTAATATCGTCAAGGAGCGCCTGGTGCTTGCTCGTTACGAACCGCAGGAGCTCGGTCTCGAACTTCTTTACCGCGTTCACCTCGACATCGTCCACATAGCCGTTGGCGCCGGCGAAGATAACAAGGATCTGCTGCTCAACGGGCAACGGCTTGTACTGTTCCTGCTTCAGAAGCTCATACATGCGCTGACCGCGATTCAACTGGGCCAGGGTGGCTTTGTCAAGATCAGAACCGAACTGGGCGAACGCGGCGAGTTCGCGGTACTGGGCCAGGTCAAGACGGAGCGTACCGGCCACCTGCTTCATGGCCTTGATCTGGGCGCTGCCGCCCACGCGCGACACGGAAATACCCACGTTGATGGCCGGCCGCTGGCCGGAGTAGAAGAGATCAGATTCAAGGAAGATCTGTCCGTCCGTGATCGAGATCACGTTCGTCGGAATATACGCAGACACGTCTCCCGCCTGGGTCTCGATGATCGGAAGCGCCGTGAGCGACCCGCCTCCGAGCTTGTCGGACAGTTTCGCCGCGCGCTCCAAAAGACGGGAATGGAGATAGAACACGTCTCCGGGATAGGCTTCGCGTCCCGGCGGACGGCGGAGGAGCAACGAGAGCTGGCGGTAGGCGGTCGCCTGCTTGGACAAATCGTCGTATACGATCAAGGCGTGGCCGCCTTTGTCGCGGAAATACTCGCCGATGGTGCATCCGGTGTAGGGAGCGATGAACTGGAGAGGCGCGGGGTCGGAAGCCGTGGCCGATACGATGATGGTGTACGCCATGGCCCCGTGTTCCTCAAGGGTCTTCACGACCTGCGCCACGGTGGAGCGTTTCTGACCGATGGCCACATAGATACAGATGACGTTCTGGCCCTTCTGGTTGATAATGGTGTCGATGGCAACGGCGGTCTTCCCGGTCTGGCGGTCGCCGATGATGAGCTCGCGCTGGCCGCGGCCGATCGGGATCATGGCGTCAACGGCTTTGAGTCCCGTCTGGAGCGATTCGCGCACCGACTGGCGTTTCACGATGCCCGGAGCGATCACTTCGATGTGACGGAATTCCTTGGATGCGATAGGCCCCTTGCCGTCGATGGGCTGGCCGATGCCGTCCACCACGCGGCCCACGATGGCGTCGCCCACGGGAACCTCGGCGATCCTTTTCGTGCGCTTGACGATGTCCCCTTCGCGGATCCTGGAATCGTCGCCCATGAGCACCGCTCCGACGCTCTCCTCTTCGAGGTTCAGGGCCATGCCCATAACGTTGCCGGGAAACTCGAGAAGCTCGCCGGACATGACGTTGTCCAGTCCGTAGATCTTGGCGATACCGTCGCCGACCGTGATCACGGTGCCGATTTCTGCGACCTCAACGGTCTTCTCGAAATCGGATATCTTCTTTTTTATGATTTCGCTGATTTCCTGTGCCTTGATCTGCATCGTTTAACTCCTTTGGTCAGATGACAGAGGACAGATGACAGAGGACAGACAAAAGCATGGGTTTTCCGACTTCTGTCTTCTGAGTTCTGACTTCTGGTTTATTAGTTCATTAATTGACTGCGCATCTTGTCGAGCTGGTTTTTAATGGTCCCGTCGTAGATAACACTCCCGATCTGGGCCCGCGCCCCGCCGATGAGCGTTGCGTCCACGCTCGAATCGATGTCCACCTGCTTGCCGGTCAGCGCCTCAAGCTTCTTTTTGATGTCCGCCAAGTCGTCGTTGTTGAGAGACTCAGCCGTGGTGAGCCGCACGGCGGCGCGGTTCTGGCGCTCGGAGAGAATGTCCAAAAACGCCTCATAGACGTCCTTGACGTATCTGATCCTGCCTTTTTCCGCCAGATACTCCACAAACCGCTGGGAAATCGGCTGCATATTCAGCTTTCCCGCCAGTTCCTGAATAACCGCTTTTTTCTGCTCCGGCGTAAAGACCGGGCTGGCAAACAGCTTCTGCATGGCAGACTGGGAATCCACGGCAGCGACGAATGCCGCCATGTCCGCCTTGATCTTGTCAATGGCCTTCTTTTCCTCAGCAAGCTCCACGAGGGCACTGGCATATCTCTTCGCTATGGTCCGAATCACCCTTTGCCTCCCACTTTGGAGATATATTCCTTCACAATACGCTCGTGGTCCTGTTTGCTGATCTTTTCCTTGATTTTGCCTTCCGCAAGGTCCAGGGAAAGGATCGAAGCTTCGGCTGCCAGGGCGGTTTTGGCCTTCTGTACTTCAACATCAATCCCCTGCTTGACCTGGGCTTGAATGTCCTGGGCCACTTTTTTGCCTTCCTCGACCAGGGCCTGCTTGTCCTTCTCGCCGCGGGCCTGGGCGTCGGCTATGAGTCTTGTGGTCTCGGCCTCGAGCTCCTTGATCTTCCGCTCCATGTCCGCAAGGGCGGCCACGGCGCGCTCCCTGGCTTCTTTCGAATCCTGTATGGATTTTGCTATCTCGGCCGAACGGTTTTTGAAAAAATCACGGACCGGCTTTCTCATGAAGTAGACGACAACCGCCGCAATAATGGCAAAATTGACCAGACGCGGCAACCAGTCGCCCATGAAAGTCGTCGCTTCCTCGCCGCCGTGACCTGCACCTTCCTCGGCAAAAGCCAGGGACGCGAGAAGAACACCGGACAAACCGTACAGAAACGGTTCTATTTTTTTGAACACGCTCTTCTTCATTATTATCTACACCGCCCTTCCGAGCAGCTTGGCGGTGATGTCCTGCGACAACCGCTCCGCTTCCTTCTTGAGGTCGCCGCGGGCCGTGCTCGATGCCGTCACGATCTCCGCCCGCGCCTTGTCGAGCATATCGCCGGCTTTTGTCCGTTCTGCCGCGACCATGTCGCGCTGCCCATCAAGGCCTTGCTGATACAGGGAATTATAGGCGGTCATGGCTTTCTGCTTTGCCTCGGCCAGTGATGCGTTATACTCACCCAGGAGGTTCTGCATGCGCTCTTGCGCGGTTTTCGCATAACCGAAAGCCGAACTGATGCCCAGCTCGCGCTCCTGCATGACCTGCCTGATAGGTTTGAAAAGGATGGCGTGCAGAACGATGAACAACACGATAAAGTTGGCCAGTTGGATAAGAAGTGAGACATTAATGTCTATCATAATCGGGAGAGCCTCTCACAAAAAAAAAGAAACGCTTATCTGCTTTCAAAAGCGTAAAAAAGTTAACA
>DAIDTZ010000351.1 GCA_027456925.1 Nitrospirota bacterium | reverse complement strand
GCCATGGACATCTTTGCTGTCACGAAAACCTTTCCTCCTGAAGAAAAATATGCGCTTGTTGACCAGATCCGCAGGTCTTCCCGGTCAGTACCGGCAAATATTTCCGAAGCATGGAGAAAAAGACGGTACGAGGCTGCGTTCAAGAGCAAGTTGAACGACGCTGAATCGGAAGCAGGTGAAACGCAAACCTGGATTGAGTTCGCACTGCGCTGTTCTTACGTTGACAGGCAAACAGCGGAGAGCCTTGATCAGAAATATGAACACATCGCAGCTCGTCTTGTTACCATGATTCGGGATTCAGGAAACTGGACCCTGCGTTAGGTTTGCACAGATCTTTCGCTTTTATGTCATCGCATGTTCCCCTGTCGCTTTTGTCACGCCGCTCCGTCGCCGCGTCTCTTTCATGTAGTCCACGCGTCTCCCCGTCGCCTTTACGTCACCGCGTCTGCAATTTGCCTATCCCCCAAAAATACCCCATCGATGTTCTTGACAAGAAAAGCGCAATCCCTATAATCGAGCGAGACTCATGCACGGCCCCTTTGTGAAGCGCGAACGTACCGGGGTGAAGACAGGCGCAGCGAGCTGAAGAAAAACCCATCCTTATCCGGTTCTTATCAGATTTGATCCGTGTCAAATGCCGCTTTCAGGATAATCCAGAAACACCATGGCGAATGAAGTACTGCCCGGCAAGAAAAGGTTACCTTTTGTAATCAGGGAAAACGAGGCAAAACGTAGCGTTTCCCCGATGGTGCTTTTTAGTGTATTAGTTTAATCTCAAAAAGTAATTTCTTGTTTTTCATTGCACTGAACACACATTCGATGGTCGACAAACGGACGAGGGGAAAAAATTCGTTACTCGCACGAGACGCGGCCCGGCTGGGTGGTGCCTCATAAGTTTCTCACCAGGGAGGGGGTGCGCTTGAATACTACTGGCAACAGAGGATCTAGCATGAACCCTGCCATCAACATCGGCATGACCTTTTACGGCGGAGTTTCGCTTGCCGTGTATGAGGCCGGGGTGGCGGAGGAATTTCTTCGTTTTGTTCAATTCTGCAGGGAGCAGGGGAAAAGCGTGGACGTGAAGGTGTTGTCCGGCTCGTCAGCAGGCGGCCTGGCCTCGATCATGATGTCCGCAACGCTCGTAAATTCCTCGGACCCCGCAAAACACATCGAGCAGATGCGGCGCATCTGGTTCGATATCGCAGATATTTCGAAGCTTCAGTATGAAAACAGCGGCAACGTTACCTCCTTCCTGAACAATGACATCCTCGAAACAGAAATCAGGAATTTTCTCCGCATCAAACAAGAGGCTTCCCGCCCTTTGATCAGGCAGAACGAAAAGCTCACAATTCTCGTTACGGGCACGAACATGCAGGGGTTCTTCGACGCCGTGCCCGTTGAAGGCGATTTTATCGATCCTGATAATTTCGCGGACAAGGCTTTTCCCACCACCCGCCATACGGAAGTGTTCGAGTTCGACGACGACTATATCCGCAAGGCCGGAGACAACGGCGGGGAAGAGCATCGTGCGCGGATCGCCAAGGCCGCACGCGTGACCTCGTCCTTCCCCGCGGCATTTCCCCCGCAATTCACCAAAAGCCCGAGTTTTCCCGAAGCGAGCCGGGACCTCTACCAAAACCAGAAGCAAGACCCGCTTTCCTTCTGGTATTACGACGGCGGGGTCCTTGACAACAAGCCCCTCGGCCATGCCATCGACTATATGGAATCGAACAGCGAAGACGGGCAGTGGTGGTTTTTCTTTGTAGACCCGGACCCCGAAAGCGACAGGAAAAAACACGTGGACTGGGGGAATGATCCGAAAAATCCTCCCGACCCGGCAACGACCGCTGCTTCGGTCCTTGAAATGCAAGGATCGGAAACGATCTATTATGATCTGAGACGGATCCAGAAAATCAATCATCAGGTCGAGCAGATAAAGGACCTGACGGCAAACCTGTGGTCCCAGCTGTGCGAAGAACGTCATGGCGGGATGCAGCCGCGGAATGACGTAATGACCCGGCTTGAGCAAAGCGCCAAAACCGCCCGCATCCACCGCTTCCTGCCGGATTATCTTAAATGCACAGCACTGCTGCGATACCGGTTCTTGAAAGAACTTTCCCCGGACCGGATCAAAAGTCTCGATATGCTGCAGAAAAGCGTGACCGACGACATCCGGCCTTTCGATGTACGGAGGATCATTGCCGAGTGCCGTACGCAGATCACCAAAGAAAAAATTTTTATCAACAAGAACCCCGAGCTCATGCATGGGCTGATCGCCAAGGGCCGGGATATCGAAACAAGCTCTGCCATGAGCGATTACGAGCTATTGGCGAAAGCAGC
The DNA here is from genome assembly GCA_027456925.1 of Nitrospirota bacterium. Lineage (GTDB taxonomy): Bacteria > Nitrospirota > UBA9217 > UBA9217 > UBA9217 > JAJYKN01. Next base: position 2,367 of record DAIDTZ010000351.1, on the reverse strand, counting down.
GGGTAATGTACAGCAGCGGTTCCGGCAGATCGCCTACTGGGTGGAGGACGACTATGACGGCGGGAAGGGGGAACTGGACCGGGAGACATGGGATGCCTTCATCAAGGCAGGCCATGACCTGGAGACGGCTATGAACGCGCTGAAGAAAGCCTATGACGCTTTGGAACAGGAGCTCAGGCGGATCATTGGCGACGTTTCCCTGTTCGACAGCATCTCCTGCTATGTGCTCCTGAACGAAGCCATTCATGCCTCGTCAGGGGTGGAGACGCGTGAAAAAATCAACGTGGTCAAGATCTATCACAATAAGGAGCAAGGTTCCCTTGCCGGATCGAAGCTCGGGCACTTTTCCGGGTTTCTCGACCGTCAATGGCGCAAAAACGACTATCTCATGGGGATGCTCGATGCGAGAGAGGTTGTTCAAGGGAAGATGAAGGAGCTGTTTCCCGAGCAGGCGTGGAAGGATTATTGCGAGAATCGAAGAAAGCAGGAAAACGGGATTGCAGAGCCCTATCGGATCGACGAGGACAAGGACCGGCTTGATGAGCAGGACCTGGATCTGGGGAACCTTCCGGCGACCAAGGTCATTTCCGACGTCAACGGCGTTTTATCGACCTTTGAAAAACTGATCGCGAAATACGCAGAAAAAAATACGGTCTTCAAAATAGCGAAGCAGTTGCGGGTGAATTTGTTTTCAAAAATAATAAGATTTTTTCTCTGGATCGTAAGACAGGCAACGGCCCAGCGGCCTGCCAATGAAATAAGAGACACGAACAGGATGTCTTCCTACTGGACCGGATTGAGGCGGTATTTCGGCTTTACCGTATTCGGCATGTTGATCGGCCTGCTCCTGTCCTTCTTTCTGCCGAACGCGGTGCACGATTTCGCAATTTTTTTGTGGACGCATATAAAGAGTTTCGTCAGCAGATAAGAAGCGAAACGATGACCCAGCATATGCCCGCAAGCGGAGGTAATCCATGGAATATCTGAAAGTCGCTGTTTCCGGCCGGGACGGACAGGATATCGATGTGCTGATCAACGGGATGCAGAACGGAAAAGCCGGCCAGGTGCTCATTCTCGGGAAGGGAAACATCCTGGTGTCCGTTGACCTCCCGAATGCCGAGGAAAAGCTGGTAAACCTGTGCGACACCACCCCGACGCATCCCCGCGTCGTGGAGATACAAGCATGAAGAAAGCTCTTCTCAACTTCCTGCTGCTCGTCCTCCTTTCAACCTGCCTTGCATGCGCGCCCCTGTATAACCAACAGAAGACAGGGGCCGGCGCGCCGGCAATGCCGGCTGCAGTGCAACAGGATGATCAGACCCTTATCTTTGTGGCTCTTTCCGGCGGAGGAACAAGGGCCGCTGCAATGAGCTGGAAGGTGCTTGAGGAGTTCAAGAAAATCCCCTACGTGTATATTGACCAGGCGGGCCATGAAATAAACTCAACGCTTGCCGACGAGATCGATTACCTCTCCGGGATCTCCGGCGGAAGCTTTGCCGCAGCCGCGTTTTGCCTGTACAAGGACCGCATGGATGTTTTTCGAAAACGGTTCATCGACCGGAACATCGAGCGTGACCTGGTCCTCGGCCTGTTCTGGCCGCCGTGGCAGGGTCTTCGCATGCTCTATCCCGGTTCCCACTACGACCGCATCAACATGGCGTCGGAACTCTACGACCGGGAAGTGTTCGGGAAGAAGACCTTTGCCGATCTGCCGCCCCATCCCATGCTCTGGATCAACGCAACCCATCTTGCCCTCGGGAACCGGTTCACCTTCACCCAGGAATACTTCGATCTGCTCGACTCCGACCTCGCTCGCTACCCCGTGGCCTATTCCTGCGCCGCCTCGTCCGCCTTTCCCGTCCTGCTCTCGCCCATGACGCTCGTGAATTACGGAGCGCCCGAAGCGCTTTCAAACGACATTGCGTACCAAATGGCAAAGCTCAACGCGCGGGACGACATCGAAAAGGACTTCTACCGCAGGATGCGTGATTTTTACAATGACAAAACGAACCGTTACATGCACCTTGCCGACGGCGGACTCGTGGACAACCAGGGGCTCCAGGCGATCATCGACCAGTTCGACACCAACGGCATCATCAACCGGAAGCTGAATGACCGGGACAAACCGCTCAAGCGGCTCATCATCATTAATGTGAACGCCGGCGTGGGTTCGGACGAAGAATCCTGCAAAAAGGAAAGCGCGCCGGGAATCGGGTCCGTCGTCGAGTACACCATGACGACCTCCATGGATATCCTTTCGGCAAAAAGATGGATGACGATCAAGCAGCTGGCGGCCGAGGTGTATAAGGCGGCGCTCGAGCTCCGTGCAAGCACCCCGTCCCTTGCAAAGCTAGAAAAGCCCTACAC
>DAIDTZ010000350.1 GCA_027456925.1 Nitrospirota bacterium | reverse complement strand
ATCCAGCATATGAGGAAAAAAATCGATGAGCTGAAGGCCGCCCAGATCGAGCAGCAGTCGCAGGCGCCGTCCTCCACTACCGCTGTCGCAAGCCAGGAAAGCGGCCCCTCTTTAAACGATACCGTAAAGAATTGCGCAGCCAAGCTTGCGGCCCTCGAGGCGTGCAAGCAACTGTCCGGTATCGCGGAGACACTGTGCAGGTCTGTCGCCAAATCGCAGTTCCCCTGTGAAGGCATGTAGCGAAAGCTGATGGAACGCGACATGCGTCAGTCCATCCTGTCCCTGCTCTTCGGACGCTTGTTCTGGTCGAGCACCTTCTTGCGAAGCCGGATGGATGTGGGCGTCACTTCCACGAGCTCGTCTTCCTTGATGAACTCAAGCGACTGCTCGAGCGACAACTGCCGGTGGGGCACGAGCCGAAGCGCTTCGTCGGCGCCCGATGCGCGCATGTTCGTCAGCTTCTTTTCCTTGATCACGTTTACGTCCATGTCGGTCTCGCGCGAATTTTCGCCCACGATCATGCCCTCGTAGACTGCCGTGCTCTCGGGGATGAAAAGCTCGCCGCGGGGCTGGATATGGTACAGGGCATAGGTTGTGGTCTTGCCCGGCCGATCAGCCACGAGGGCGCCGGTGGCCCGTTTTGCAATCGGGCCCTGCCAGGGTTCATATCCGTCAAAAAGATGGTTCAAGAGGCCGGTGCCGCGGGTATCGGTCAAAAACTCCGACCGGAACCCGATGAGGCCGCGCGCGGGGATGCGGAACTCGAGCCTGACGCGGCCGTGGCCGTTGTTCGCCATCTTGGTCATGCGGCCTTTGCGGGCCCCGAGCTTCTGGGTGACCACGCCGATGAACTCATCAGGGCAATCGATGACCAGGTTTTCCATGGGCTCGAAGGTCTTGCCGTCGCGGACCTTGGTAATGGTCTCGGGCTGGGATACCGAAAGTTCATAGCCTTCCCGCCGCATCATCTCGATCAGGATCGCAAGCTGAAGTTCGCCGCGTCCCAGGACCCTGAAGCTGTCGGTCGCATCGCCAGGTTCGACCTTGATCGCCACGTTGTAGAGGAGCTCTTTTTCGAGCCGTTCTTTCAGGTGGCGGGAAGTGACGAACTTGCCTTCTTTGCCCGCGAAGGGCGAATTATTGATGGCGAAGATCATCGAGATCGTGGGCTCGTCCACGGCAATGCGCGGCAGGGGCTTCGGGTTTTCCGGGTCCGTGATGGTGTCTCCGATGTTCACGCCTTCGATGCCGGCCAGGGCCACAATGTCGCCGACGGTGGCGCTCGGGGTGTCCACGCGCTTCAGGCCCTCGAATGCGAAAAGCGAGGTGATCTTGGTCTTCACGAGAGCGCCGCTCGACGTGATCACGCCGATGGGCTCGCCCACCTTTGCGGTACCGGCGAAGATCTTGCCGATGGCCAGGCGTCCGACATAATCGTTGTAAATGATGTTCATGACCAGGAGCTGGAGCGGCGCGGCCTCGTCGCCTTCAGCGGACGGGACGGTGTTCACGATCAGGTCAAAGAGCGGCTTGAGGTTCGTAGCTTCCTCTTCCATCTTCAGCTTGGCGATGCCGTCACGGGCGTTGGTGTACACGATGGGGAAATCGAGCTGGGCGTCATTCGCATCAAGATCGATGAAGAGGTCGTACACTTCATTCACGACTTCGGCTATGCGCGCATCGGGCCTGTCGATCTTGTTGATCACCAGGATCGGCGGCAGCCCCAGTTCAAGCGCCTTCTTCAGCACGAACCGGGTTTGCGGCAGCGGACCTTCCGAGGCGTCGACGAGCAGGAGCACGCCATCCACCATCTTGAGCGTACGCTCCACCTCGCCGCCGAAGTCCGCGTGGCCGGGTGTATCCACGATATTGATCTTAACGCCGTTGTAATGGAGAGACGTGTTTTTGGCCATGATCGTGATCCCGCGCTCGCGTTCAAGGTCGATGTTGTCCATCACGCGTTCCTGGATGCGTTCGTTGTCGCGGAAGGTGCCGCTCTGCCTGAGGAGCGTGTCTACGAGCGTGGTCTTGCCGTGGTCGACGTGGGCGATAATGGCGATGTTGCGTAAGTCCGTTCTTTTTATCATATTATTTCCTTTTTATAGTAACAGCATGGGTGCAGAGTGCATAGTGAGCGGACACGTAAAAGACTCTCTGCCCTTTGCTCTATGCGCACTTGCAGAGCTGGGCATAATACCGTTTATGAGCATGTTTTGTCAATTGAATAATGCGTTGGGACGACGGCGCAGAATTAACCGATCTCATGTGAAGTTTCCCGTCATGGGGGCGATCCTCGGCGTATGGGCGCAGCCGCGGCCTTGACATCTGTTGCCCGCGGTGATACTTTTGAAATAAGTCAGGTATGGTCCCGATAAAGCCAAACCTTTCGTGAGGAAGGGGCGGAGTGCCGCGGGTCTTTGAGGGCAAAAGACGGCCGGGCTGCCGAAGGATAAAACGTAGACGGCATGCCCGGCCTTTTCATTTTGGAAAGAAGAACGCCGAGGAGGTACGGTACGCATGGATGCAAAGATCAAATCAGAGAGGATCATTCTTGTGACAGGCGCCACGGGGAACCAGGGCGGAGCCGTGGCTTCCCGGCTGGTGACAACGGGCTGGCGCGTCCGGGCGCTGGTGCGCGATCCTGATAAACCGGCGGCGCGCGCCCTTGCATGGAAAGGTGTCGAGCTGGTCAAGGGCGATCTGAACGACCGCGCTTCGATTGCCAAGGCGATGGCGGGCGTATACGGCGTGTTCGGCGTGTTCGCCTGGCATGAGGGAGACATCGAAAGCGAAATTCGGCATGGTGAAAACACAATCGATGCTGCGAAGGCCGCAAGCGTGAGGCATTTCATCTACAGTTCCGTGGGCGGGGCCGAACGCAGTACGGGGATACCGCATTTTGACAGCAAGTGGCAGATCGAGGAATATCTCCGGGCAACAGGCCTCCCGGAGACAATATTCCGGCCGGTGTTCATGATGTATAATTTCAACCGTCCCGAGATGCAATCGTCCGTCATGAACGGCATGATTTCCATGGCGATCAAACCCGACCGTCCTCTGCAGATGCTGGCCGCGGACGATCTGGCCGTATTTGTGAACCTGGCCTTTGAAACCCCGGCGGATTATCTCGGGAAAGCGATCGAACTCGCGGGAGATGAGTTGACCATGGCCGGGGTTGCCGAGGTGTTCAGCAGGGTCGTGGGACGGCCAATACGTTTTATGGAACAACCGATATCCCGGCTGAGGAAGATCAGCAAAGAACGGGCCGTCATGATGGAGTGGTTTAACCGGCAGGGTTACCGCGCTGACATCAAAGCCTTGCGAATTCTTTATCCCGGCTTGATGACGCTCGAGGCGTGGCTTCGCTCGACCGCGGGGTGGGTCCAGGCTGCATAGTTCGCAGACAAACATGGCCGAGAGAGGCCCCTTGGAGAGAGCCCTGATGATTTCCATTATTCTTCCGGTCTTGCATGAAACACGGCGAATCGAGGAGGCGATCGCGCGCCTGCGCGATCAGGATCCCCGCAACGAGATGGAAATTATCGTCGTTGACGGCGACGCGGATGGAACTACGATCAAGGCAATAAGAGATGAAAAAGTCCTGAAGCTTACGTCGAAGCAGGGTCGCGCCTTCCAGATGAACCGCGGAGCGGCATTCGCCCGCGGAGATATCCTGCTCTTTCTCCATGCCGATACCCTGCTGCCCTTCCGTGCACCCGAGCTGGTCCGGGCGGCGATGGACGACACCCGCGTTGTTGCCGGGGCTTTTGACCTGGGTTTCAATACGGAGCACAGGGTCTTTAGAGTCACGGAACTGTACGTCTCTCTTCGCACGCGCCTGACAACGGTGCCGTTCGGCGACCAGGCTATTTTCCTGCGTCGTAATTATTTTGAAAAAATCGGAGGATACCGCGAAATTCCGCTCATGGAAGACGTGGAATTGATGAAGCGGATCAGGGAGCGCGGCGACAAGATCATGATCATTCC
>DAIDTZ010000349.1 GCA_027456925.1 Nitrospirota bacterium | reverse complement strand
CCATCGGGTATCTCGCGGTCGAACGGGAAAGGAGCATCCTTTCGGCTGAAGTGGAAAAGCAGGGGCGCCTCCTGGGCGAAACTCTCGCGATCCCGATCATTAACGACCTGATCTATGAACGGCTCGGGCTGGTCGAGGAAGGCGGGCTGCTCGACAACTATATTCTTGAGATATTCAACCGGCAGGACTTGAATCTCCTTTATATCGCCATTCTCGATGAAGACGGAAGGGTCATTTCTCACAACGACATTACCGAGTATGGAAAAGTCTATTCAGACCCATTGACCAAAGCGGCCCTTGCCGCGGACAAAACGATCATTCAGCGGTTTTCCAATGGCAGGCACAATGCCATCGACTTCGGGGTGCCCCTTTCCATCGGCAAGAAGAGATGGGGGACCCTGAAATTCGGCATCTCCCTCGAAAAGGCCGAGCATGAAATCCTTGCTACGGTCGCTAAAATTATAACCTTAACCGTCATCCTTCTGGTTGCAGGCTTTGTAATCATCCTGCTCCTGAGCCGCAGATTCATCAGCCCGATAACGCAGCTTGCCAGTACCATGGAAAAAGCGCGCGGCAATGATCTGGACGTCCGGGTCGACATAAAAGGGCGTGACGAACTTGCCGTGCTCGGTGAACGCTTCAACAGCATGATCGAGCGCATCCGGCAGGCAAATGAAGATCTTCGGAAGGCCAATGAGAAGATGGTCCAGTCCGAGAAGCTCGCTTCCATAGGGATACTCGCGTCAGGAGTCGCACATGAAATCAACAACCCCCTCGGCGGCCTTTTCACCTGTGTCCAGATGCTGAAGCAGAGCGGCGACAACCCTGAATTCCGGGAGCGGTACCTCGGCCTGGTGAAGGAGGGGCTCGACAAGATTGAAACTACAGTAAGCAAGCTGCTCTGGATGTCCCGGAAATCCGAGCACGCACCCGCAAATGTTAATGTGCGAAATGCCGTGGACGGCCTCTATCATTTCGTGGAATATAAGATTCAAAAAAGCAACATCAAGTTCGTCAACGACGTGCCGGACGACCTGCGCGTGATCGTGGATCTTAATGATTTTCAGCAGATGCTCCTGAACCTCATGATCAATGCCGTTCACGCGATGCAAGGAGGGGGCAAGCTGAGTGTCAGGGGCCATCAGGATAACGGCACAATCAAGATCGACATCATCGACACGGGAATCGGCATAGCACCGGAGAACGTCGGCAGGATATTCGATCCGTTCTTCACCACCAAACCGACCGTGGAGGGGACAGGCCTCGGTTTGTGGCTCACCTACGGCATCATGAAGAACTATAACGGCGAAATCACCGTGGAAAGCGATGTGGGGAAAGGGAGCAGGTTCACCATCAGTTTCCCGCAAAATTGAAAAAAATTAAATGAAAGAAACCATACTCATTATAGAAGACGAAAAACTGATGCGCGTGACCATTGAGGACTCGCTCAAAGCGGCGGGCTACAGTGTGATTGCCTGTGAGACCGGTACGGACGGTCTTGCCGCATTCAACGACGGCCCCTGCGACGTGGTGGTGACGGATATTCGGCTTCCCGACAAGAACGGACTCGATATCCTCAAGGAAGTCACCGCGTCAAGTGACGTTCCCGTTATTGTCATGACCGCCTTCGGGACCATTAAAGACGCGGTCGAGGCGATGAAGCTCGGCGCTTTCGATTACATCACGAAACCCTTTTCTCTTGACGAGTTTCGCTTGCTGATAGAACGGGTTTTGGAAATGAAGAGGCTCCGGGAAGACAATATCCGGCTGAGAAAGGACATCAATCGCTATTTTTGTTTTTCAAACATAATCGGCGAAAGCGACGCTATGAAGAAGGTCTTTTCTCTGATTGAGAAGGTTGCAGCAACGGATACCACCGTGTTGATCCTCGGGGAGAGCGGGACCGGAAAAGAGCTGGTCGCGACAACCATTCACTATCAGAGCGCACGAAAGGACAAGTCTCTCATCAAGATCAACTGCGCGGCCTTGCCGGAGACGCTCATCGAGAGCGAGTTGTTCGGCCACGAAAAAGGA
>DAIDTZ010000348.1 GCA_027456925.1 Nitrospirota bacterium | reverse complement strand
GAGTAGAGCTCGTCGAGCGTCACGGTGTCCGACTCGTAATCCTCCGCTTTCAGCCCCAGGGCATCGGCCTTGATGCGCAGGTTCGTGTCCTTGGTCACGAGGACCACCGGCAGGTCGTCGTGCTTCAGGTTCAGCGCAGTGGCGAGAATGCGGTTGTCCGCCTTGGTGGCAACGAGCTCTGGCGGCAAAAGCTCCGGCGACTGGTGATTCAGTTCAACGCGCAAACAGCCGCCGCCGTCGAGCGGCACTCCCTGGGACAGCTTGCCTTTTTGGCGGAACTCGTCGAGGATCCGCGAGATCTGGCGCGCATTCCTGCCCATTTCGTCGATGCCCTTTTTGAACTTGTCCAGCTCTTCGATCACCACGATCGGAATGGTCACGTCGTTGTCCTCGAAGGAGAAGATCGCCCGGGGATCATGGAGCAGCACATTGGTATCAAGTACGAATATTTTTTTCATTCATTCATCCTTACTGCCGGGATATTACTTCAACCGAAATATGATGATCTCGTAAAAAGTCCCCAGTGCCGTCATTGCGAGGAGCGGAGCGACGCGGCAATCTCGATTTATCAGGCAGATACGAACTATGAGATTGCTTCGCTACGCTCGCAAAGACGGCTTTTCTGACTTTTTACGAGTGCGTCAAATATGATAAGCCGTAAAAAACTTTGTTTCGCACTCAGCCGCGAAGGCACACAGAGAAAACCCCTCTACTTATCAGTTTTATTTTCTTTGCGTCCCCTGTGCCTTCGTGTGAAAACTGACTTTTACGAGATCGTCAAATATCGCACGAAGGAACGGCCCCTTCCCGCACCACGCGCGGTAATCCCGTTCTCACGTCAACGATGGTGGAGGGCTTTCCGCCGGCGGTTGCGCCGCCGTCTAAGATCAGATCTACCCGGTCGCCGATCGCGTCAACAGTTTCCCGTGCCGTACAAAAACTGGTTTGTCCCGATCGGTTCGCACTCGTGCCGGTGAGCGCACAGCCAAGAGAGCGAAGAAGATCGAGGGCCAGCTGACTGCCCGGGACCCGGAGACCGATCGTGCCGGTTCCGGCGGTAAGCTCGGGGAGAACGTCCGCCCTCGCTTTTAAAATAAGCGTGAGCGGCCCCGGCCAGTGCCGCTTCATGAGCTCGCCTGCCTGAGGCGGAATATCTGCCGCCCATTCCCGGACATCCAGCAGGCCGGCGATCAGCAGCAGGATAGGCTGGGCCGCGGGCCGGCCCTTGATCTCGAAGAGCTTCTTCACTGCAGTGATGTTCTTCGGATCGGCCCCGAGGCCGTAGAAGGTGTCCGTGGGATAGGCAATCACCCCACCCGCGGAAATAACATCCCGGCAGCGAGAGAAGGCCGCTTCGGGCCGTACCGGGTCAAACGTGATGATCTTCACGGTCTTTTTCACCTGTTCACCGATTCCCCCATAGCCGATTTCCCGCCCATGAGCACAATAGCTCCATTCGTTCTCTCGAGAAAGGAGGCAACCACCGGGCATTTTACTTTAAAAAGAAAAAAGATCCGTTCGTCCTTTTCCTGTACCAGCGTTTCAAAATTTGCCTGGCCCTTGCTGATGATGAGGTCCGCTGAGCGGTATTCTTCGAGAAAACGCCCCGAGCACGCCTCCAACAGCGTCCCGATGCCGTCGCTGCCGTTGTCGATCACCGCCGAACACTCTTGCAGTCCCGCGTCGCGAGCATCATCGAGCGTGGCATCATTGATCACGGGAGAACCCTTCACCACGGCGGTCACGTCCTTGCCCAGGTCGCGCAGGATTTCGAGCAGGACGCGGTCGAACACGATCTCGCCCGCGTTATCGCAGAGGTAGAGAATGCGGCGGCTGCGCGAAACCGCTTGTGCAAAGGCACGGTAATCAACGTCAGACAGCGGCAACTGGAACGATTCTTCCACGGAACGGTCAAGGTCGATGCTCTCATAGATCCCGAAGTCGATCACGTTTCCGGCAATGGCGACCCGGACAGCCCCTTCGAGTCGATCAGGCGTTCCGGCCGCCAGAGCTCTCAGCCCGGGCAGCCGGTCAAGCGCAATCCGGTTATAGGCTTGCTTCACCGATTGATAGGGATCGATTCCCGTTTCGCTTCGCAGCAGGCGATGGATGAGGGTTGTGGTCCGCGCCGGCACTTCGTCAAGCGACGCCTCTTCGATGATCGCCGCCGCTTTTCGCGCTATGCCGCGTCCGCGGTCTCCGTTCACGCCCGCATAGTTCAGGGTTCGCGTGACCTGGCCGAAGAAGCAGGGCAGGCACTCGAGTTCCGTCTTCACGCCGTGGGCCCCTGCGCCGGCGATGAACCACCCGGTTTCTTCTTCCATCGTCTGCGGCGCGATTTCTTTTTGGCGGCCGGCGTCCCCGGCTCAACAGCCGCCGTCTCCTTGATTTCCGGGGCCGCAGTGATCACCATGAGCCGCTTGGCCTTCTCTTCCACATCCCGTTCCATCTCCACCCGGTAGACTTTAAGGCGATTGGCGATCTTCACGTCGCTTGTGGCGATGATCTGCGCCGCGAACACCCCCGCGTTCTTCGCTCCGGCTTTGCCGAGCGACATGGTCGCAACCGGCACGCCGCCCGGCATCTGGACCGTTGCCAAAAGCGCATCAAGCCCCTTAAGCGGTGAAGAGTCGATCGGCACGCCGATGACCGGCAGCGTGGTTTGCGACGCAATGACCCCGGCAAGGTGCGCTGCCCATCCTGCTCCGGCAATGATCACCTTGATCCCCCGCCGCTCAGCAGTCGTGCTGTATTCGAGCACCTTCTTCGGCGTTCGATGGGCCGAAGCAATGGTCATCTCGTATTCGATGCCGAACTCCTGCAGCATCGCGGCCGCCTCCTGCATGATCGGCAGGTCGGAGTCGCTTCCCATCAATATTCCGACAACTGGTTTGCTCATAGGAACTCCCTTCTCAAGATGGAAATGGTAAGCCAGTTACATTATAAATTCTTTGCATCATCGATAAAAACCGTTTCAATGCCGAACACCTCTCCGACGAGCGGCATTAATGTCTTGACCCCGATCGTCTCCGTGGCATAGTGGCCTGCAACGATGAGGTTTATCCCGTATTCCTTTGCCGCGTTATATACCGCGAGGTCGATCTCGCCGACCAGGAAACAATCGAGCTTCTCGAGAACGGCATCCTTCAGCATGCTCCCGCCTCCCCCGGAAATGATCCCCAGGTAGCGAATGCGTTCAGGACCGAAGCGATACACGCGGCAGGCCGTAGGCAAGCTCTTGTTCAGGGTCCCGGCAAGAGCGTCAAGACTGGTTGTCCTGCCGAGGGTTCCGGCATAACCGATCTTTATGCCGTGATACCTGCCGAATTTTCGAGCATTCTTGAGGCCGAGCAAACGCGCCAACCGGATATTGTTCCCGTATTCCTCGTGCAGATCGAGCGGCAGATGAACGGCATAGAGGGCCAGGTTGTTTTTTTTCAGATACAGCATCCGTCTGTTCTCAAGATCGCGGTCTTTCTGCGGCCTCCACTTGATGCCATGATGCACCACGAGCAGGTCGACATCGAGCTTCTTCGCTTTTTCAAAGGTCGACAGGCAGGCATCGACTGCGAAACCGACTTTTCGGAGGTCCTTGCCCGTGCGGGCACGCACCTGCAGGCCGTTCAGGGAAGCATCCTTGATCTTCCTGACCCGCAGCGTCTCGTTCAGGAAGCCGGCCACATTCTGTATCGTCGGCCATGTCCTTCGGCATTGTGATGTTCGCAAGGGTGTCCCCTCTGGCGGGAGCCGAAGGCTCCCTTTAATAACACGCCACCACCCGGCTGCACCCAGCGGTTACGAGTGCAACGGCGCGAGTGCAGGGCGCAAAATGGTTTCGTCAGTTTCCCGTCTCAAGCGCCCTTGCTCCGATGTCTCTCCGAAAGTGCGCCCCCTCGAACGATATCTCCCGCACACCCTTGTAGGCATTGTCAATTGCCGCGGCAACCACCGGCCCGAGACCGGTCACGCCGAGCACCCTTCCGCCGTCGGTCACGATCTTGCCGTCCTTAAACGCGGTCCCGGCATGGAATACCGACACGCTGCCGACGCCGGCGGCATTCTCGAGACCGCAGATGACCTTGCCTTTTTCGTAATTACCGGGATAACCGCCCGAAGCCATGACCACGCAGACCGCGGAATCGGGTTTCCACTTGATGTCGATCTTCGACAGGGAACCCGCGAGGATCGCTTCGATGATATCGATGAGGTCGGTCTCCAAACGCGCCATGATCGGCTGCGTCTCCGGGTCGCCGAAGCGCGCGTTGAATTCAAGCACCCTGGCCTCGTTGTCGTTGATCATGAGCCCTGCGTACAGAACGCCCTTGAACAGACGCCCCTCTTTTTCCATGGCCCGCACCGTCGGGACCATGATCGTTTCCATGACCTTGCGTTCAAGCTTTTTCGTGACGATCGGGGCCGGCGAATAAGCGCCCATGCCGCCGGTGTTCGGCCCCTTGTCGGCGTCGAACACCCGCTTATGGTCCTGCGATGAGGCCATGGGCACCACCGTCTTGCCGTCGGAAAAAGCCATGAACGAGGCCTCTTCGCCCCGGAGGCATTCCTCGATCACCACGCGGTCGCCTGCCGCGCCAAAGGCTTTCTTGCCCATGATCAGGTCGAGGGCCTTTACCGCCTCTTCCACGGTTTCGGCGACCACGACGCCTTTGCCCGCTGCCAGGCCGTCGGCCTTGACCACGATCGGCGCGCCCTTTTCCCGGACATAGGCTTCTGCCGCTGCCCGCTCCGTGAACACGCCGTACTCGGCGGTGGGAATGTGGTACTTCTTCATAAGGTCCTTGGAGAACTGCTTGCTCGCCTCGATCTCGGCAGCTTTGCCGCTCGGTCCGAAGACGCGAAGCCCTGCTTTCGTGAACTCATCCACAATGCCCAGGGAAAGCGGTCCCTCGGGACCGACCAGCGTAAGGTCGATTGCCTTGGATTTTGCAAAAGCCAGAAGACCGGGAATGTCATCGGACTTAAGCGGAGTGCATTCCGCGAGCTGCGCTATTCCGGCATTGCCGGGCGCTGCGTAAATCTTCGTGACCTTCGGGCTCTGCGCTATTTTCCAGATCAGGGCGTGCTCCCTGCCGCCGCCTCCGACAACTAAGACCTTCATGCTTTTGCTCCTTCGCTGTCCCTTTTTTCATTCCCCATTCCGCATTCGCTGAAGCCCCTCATTCATGCTGCCCGTCCGGTACCCCTCGAGGTCCAGGCAAACATAGGTATAACCAAGTCCCTTGAATGCGGCAATGATGTTCTCCCTGATATCGCTCGAAGTAATCTTTGTGAAATCCTCTCCCGTCACCTCGATCCGCGCAATCGCTCCGTGGTGCCGCACGCGGACCTGCCTGAACCCATGGACCCGCAGCTCGTTTTCAGCTGCTTCCACGGTCTGGAGTATTTCCGGGGTGATCCTTGTTCCATAGGGGATGCGGGAGGAGAGGCAGGCGAGGGACGGCTTATCCCATACGGGGAGATTCAACAGGCGTGCAAGTTCTCTGATGTCCGTTTTCGAGAGGTCGGCTTCGACCAGCGGGCTCCGCACGCTGAATTCCTCGGCGGCTTTTCTGCCGGGACGATAGTCCTTGAGGTCGTCGATGTTCGACCCATCGATGACAGCGGAGATCCCTTCTGTTTCAGCGATCTCTCTGAGTTTCGCAAAAAGTTCTTTCTTGCAATGGTAGCACCGTTCAGGCGTGTTGCGCACAAAGTCTTCCGACGCAAGTTCCCGCGTAGGCAAAATCTTGTGCGTCACGCCGAGCGAGCGTGCGAACTCCTTTGCGGATAACAGTTCGGCAGCGGGATAGGTCCCGGAAACGGCAGTCACCGCAATAACGTCGGCGCCCATGACCTCCGCTGCGGCCTTAAGCAAGAGCGAGCTGTCAACACCGCCGGAATAGGCAAGCACTGCCAGCTTCATCTCCTGGAGCAGCGCTTTCAGACGATCCCATTTTTGTTCAATCACCATCTGGCGGATAATAACATAGCACAAACAGGGGTGTCAACCATTCTCGGCTTCGGGCACAAGCAGACCGCCACGGGAAAGACTACTTTTTCCCCACGGCCCCCGCGAATCCCAGTTTCATCGAAAGCGCCTGTCCCGCTTCCTGAAGGAGGTTCGTGATGCCGCCCTTTTCGAGCCGCTCATCGGTCAGGCGGCTGACCGGCGCCGTAATGCCGATCGCGGCGATAACGTTCTTTGAATAATCCTTCACCGCGACGGAGACGCCCCGTACATCGGTTTCTGCTTCCTCATTTTCGATGGCGTACCCTTTGGCTGCGATCTTCTTCAATTCGGCTAAAAGGTCACCGCGCGTTTTGATGCTGTAATCGGTAAGCGTTGTCAGCGACTGCTCGGGGTAAAGCCGCTCGATTTCGGCGAAAGGCAGCTGGGCCAGTTGGACCTTGCCCACGGCGGTACAGTGCGCCGGTAGCAGCGCGCCGACCCGCGACACCGCACGAACCGTCTTGTCTGTTTCCACGCTGTCCATGTAAATCACCTTGGTCCCGCGCAGGACAGCCACAATCGTCGTTTCACCGGAAGCGGCCATGAGCCCCTCAAGGATGGGCCGCGCCTGGCGGCGGCATTCACGCTGCTCGATAAAGATCGACCCGATCTGGAGCGTCTTGGCGCCAAGGCGGTAATTTTCCGTTGCGCCGTTCTGCTCGATATAACCCCGGTGTTCCAGGGTGGCCAGCAGCCTGAACACGTTATTTTTATGCAACCCCAGCCGCTTCGATAATTCTGTCACCCCCAATTCATCTTCGGTCCTGGTGAATGATTCGAGAATATCGAAGGCATGAGACACGGATTGGATCGTATAATTGACTTTTTCTCTTTTCATGGTAAGCATCCCCTGCGGGTTTTATTTGACCTGCTTGAGCTTCCCGGGCTTGTCCCCTTTTTGAACGGGATAGCCCTTTAATAGCCAGTCCGGCATGCCGGCCTGGTAAATCATGAGGTGGGTATACCCCATCTCGACAGCCCCACCTGCTGCCGTGCGGCTTAGTGAACAGCCCAGGCCGCGGCAGTAAAAGATAAGCGGAGTAGTCTTGTTCCTGGGAAGCTTTGCCGCCTCCGCCTTTATTCTTTCAGCCGGAATGCTGATGGCCCCGGGAAGGTGCGCCTGCTGGTATTCCTCATGAGTTCTCGTGTCGATCAGCACTGCTTTCTTAGGTCCCGTCATCCAGGATCTTGTCTCTTCAGCGTTTATGACCGGATATTGAGCCATGGCAGAAGTTACAATAAGCGAAAAAAATACGAATAAAAACAGTATAATTCTTACTCTACCCATAGGGGAACAATCTCCTTTCATTTTAAAACAGTTGTTTAATAGTAATTCCCGCTTCCTCTTTTGTCAAGAAAAAACAAAATGCTTATTTTATTATGGAATGGACGGTTGGAGGGGTCTCTTTTGTCCGGAATGACAGCAGGAGTGTCGCTCCTGTGTTACAAAATCAACGAATTGTACAATCCCCACAGGCCAAAACCTATGAAAATAAGCGCTGCAGTCCACTTGATCTGCTTTTCAGGGATTTTTTTGTGCAGAACAATACCTGCGAGGATGCCCACGGCATCAGCGATCATCATCCCCGTTGTAGTGCCGAACCATACGGGTACGATGGTATTGAACTCGGCAGCAAGCGCTACTGTCGCAAGCTGGGTTTTGTCTCCCAT
>DAIDTZ010000347.1 GCA_027456925.1 Nitrospirota bacterium | reverse complement strand
TTAAATAACTTCCTGTAAATCCTGTTATCCTGTCAAAGGTTTAAGATTTTTTCTATCCATTTTGAGCAGGATTTCATTCGTAACTGACTAATAACGGCAGTTTTTCAGATCAAGTGCCTGTTGAACTGCGACCTCTGCGTTCTCTGCAATGAAATGCCCTTTCAGGTTCAAAGCCTCTTTTCGTAGATCCGGTATTTTTTGTACAGGCTTCCTCCCATGAGCTCGCAGCCTTTTTTCATAAGGGCGTTGTCTTCCAGGACCCAGGACATCTCCGCCCGTCGGTATCCTTTGCGTTTGGCCGCCTTGAATGACTCCAGGTAGAGCAGTCCCTCGATGCCTCTCTTCCGGTACTCTTCCTTTACGCCCATGGTCAGGACGCGGATGTCTGATATCTTTCTCGAATACCAGAAGAACTTCACGAGCTCCAGGGGGCCAAGCCTGCCGTTGATCCTGCTGAAGACCTGGTTGTAGTCCGGCACGGCCATGAAGAACCCCGCAGGCTTGCCGTGCACCTCGGCCATGATGAGGAGCTCGGGCACGATGAGCGGCTTGAGCCTCTTTGCCATTGATTCGATCTCTTCATCGGTCATGGGTACAAAGCCCCAGTTATGGCTCCAGGCCGCGTTATAGATATCTTTCACCGCGTCCAGTTCTTTCCTGAACTCCTTCATGTTGGCGGGACGCACCACAAGACCGGGGACCTTTTTCTTGACTGCCGATGCCAGGTTTTCGAGCTTTTTGCCCGACGAGACCTCGGCGATCACTGAGATGTATGCATAGAGGTCCTTGGCCTTGGTGAGTCCGTACTGCTCCATGTAGTCAAGGTAATACGCAGGCGTATAGGGCATCATGATCATGGGAGACGAATCGAACCCTTCAAGGAGAAAACCGCACTCGTCGTTCGTTGACGGGTTCATGGGCCCGCGCATGACCTCCATGCTGCGTTCCTTGAGCCATGACGACGCGGCATCCAGAAGCTTCCCGGCAACGTCGGGATCGGGAAGGCATTCAAAGTATCCGAAGAAACCCGCCTGTTCGTTGTGAATGGCGACATGGTTGCGGTCAATGAGCGCGGCGATCCTGCCCACGACGTCGCCGTTCTTGCGCGCGAGAAAATACGCGGCCTCAGCGTGCCGGAAAAACGGGTTTGCGGCGCTCAAGACGAACTTGAGCTCGCCCAAAAGAGGCGGCACCCAGTTGGGGTTCCCTTTGTAGACCTTCCAGGGAAAGCGTATGAACCGGTCCAGGCCGGCTGCATCGGATATCTGCTCGATCTGCATGCATGCTCCTCCGGAATCAACCACAGGCGACTTCGTCGCACACGGTAAAACAAATTCAAGATTTTGGCCTTTACCGTGTTCATCCGTGTGTTCTGCTTGCCCTGTTCAACGAATCTGTTGTCCGACAGGGCGAACAGAACCCGTGGTTACCGTATCATGAAATCACGCCCAGCTTCTTCCCCGCCTGCTCGACGATCCCGAGCACCCGGTCAAGCATCTCATCGGTGTGGGTCGCCATGTAACTGGTGCGGATCATACAGCGTCCCTGCGGCACTGCGGGAGGCACCACGGGGTTTGCGAAGACCCCTCCCTCGTTGAGGACCTTCCACATCATGAACGCCCGTTCCATCTCTCCCAGCATGAGCGGAATGATGGGCGTTTCGGCAGCGCCGGTGTCGAAGCCCATCTGCTTGAACGCTTTCATCATCTTGTTCGTGTTGTGCCAGAGGCGTTCCCTGAGGGCGGGCTCCTGGTCGATGATGTCCAGGGCCGCGATGACCGCGGC
>DAIDTZ010000346.1 GCA_027456925.1 Nitrospirota bacterium | reverse complement strand
ATCTCGTAAAAAGTCCCCAGTGCTGTCATTGCGAGGAGCGGAGCGACGCGGCAATCTCGATTTATCAGGCAGATACGAACTACGAGATTGCTTCGCTACGCTCGCAAAGACGGCTTTTCTGACTTTTTACGAGTGCGTCATGATTTAAACTGCCAAAATTATTTGACACCGCATATTGTCCGGAATATAATCATAAAAATAGCAATTGTGGCGGACTGACGCGCCCGGAAGCAGCGACAACGTTGCCTGTTCCGGGAAAGTAGGCTGGCAAAGAGCATTTTACAAAGAGATGCTTGTGCCGGCCTTTTTTATTTTCGTCTCCCAGGGGGGGATGTTCATGGAAGTTTCGGATTTTTTTCTCAAGTTGTTCGTGATCCTGCTTTCCGCAAAGCTGTTTGCTGAAATATTCGGCAGGTTGAGCATTCCTTCGGTTCTGGGTGAAGTCGTAGCGGGACTCGTTATCGGGCCCAGTGTTCTGGGTTTTGTGTCTCCCGAAGCCACCTTGCACCTGATCGCTGAGATCGGCATTTTGCTGCTCCTGTTCGAGGTGGGGCTCGAGACGGACGTCGGTCAACTGGTGAAGGAAGGGGTCCGGTCTACGCTTGTAGCAGTGACGGGCGTGGCCATTCCTGCAGTTCTGGGGTTTTGGGTCTCCTACCGCTGGTTCGGTATGGCGGTGATGCCGTCACTCTTCGTGGGCGGGACCATTGTTGCCACGAGTATCGGCATCACCGTACGGGTGCTGAAGGACCTGAACCGGCACAATACGCGGATGGCGCGGATCGTGCTGGGCGCCGCGGTGCTGGACGACGTTATCGGAGTCGTCGTGCTTGCGGTGCTCTATGATTTTGCGGTAAAAGGAACGGTGAGCATTCCGGCCACCGTGCGGATCCTTGTCTTCATCTGCGCCTTTCTCCTGCTCGCGCCGGTGCTGGCAAAACTTTTCGCCCCGCTTATGGCCAAACTGGCGTCGTCCGGAAGGACCAAGGGCATGATTCCCACGCTCATCATTGCGCTGATTCTGGGGCTTGCGGTCATCTCCCACAAGGTGGGAGCGCCGGAGATCCTCGGGTCTTTTGCCGCGGGAATTGCGCTGGCACGGCGCTTCTTCCTTCCTCTGGGAGCGAGCATCGACCATTCTAGCCGTCAGTTTGCGGAGAAGATCGAGGAGAGCATGACGCCTATCATCGATCTGTTCGTTCCCGTATTTTTCGTCATGGTGGGGGTCTCCATCAATCTCCGCGTAATCGACATGTCGTCGGTCTCTTTCTGGGCTTTTGCCGGGACCCTGGCCGCTGTCGCCGTGGTCAGCAAGATGGCCAGCGGCATTTGGGCCCAGGGCGGCTTTCGTGAGAAGCTCTCAACAGGCATTGCCATGGTCCCCCGGGGCGAGGTGGGGCTCATATTCGCCGAGGTGGGGAAGCGAAGCAGGATTTTCGACGATGCGACCTATGCTGTGGTAGTATTCGTTGTGGCCCTCACGACCCTGCTCGCGCCATTGGCAATGCGTCTCATGATGAGTAAAGATAAGGATGGAGAATAAGATAAGATATGTTTTTGAACTCGGTGCTCGCTGAACCTGCGGGACAAACATGGCGGCTATCATGACGGCATCGCCATGGTGAGCCTCACCTATCGACTCGGGGAAAAGGCGTTCCTGCGGCTCGGCTGGGACGCACTGGCCTTTGCACTGGAGATCGACGGCGTGGAGGGCATGACCCTGCTTTCCGCGGGCACCGACGGCACCGACGGCCCCACAGACGCTGCCGGCGCCATTGTGGATGGATCAACGGCGCAGCAGGCCCGTAGCCTCGGCGCCCATCCGGAGACCTATTTGGGAAACAACGATTCCTATGCGTTTTTTAATAAACTCGATGCGTTGACCGGGGAACAACACCACCTGATAACGGGACCCACGGGAACGAATGTCATGGACCTTCAGATCATGCTGATTGAAAGGAGTGGATAAAAAATTCTTGTACCGAAAGGAATATTATGATACCATGCGACCATGTTGTGGAAAATCAGGCATATCAGCCGGGTCGCTTTTCTGTTTCTCTATGCGATCTATGCGTTCATCCCCATACATGTGTACGCCATGGCGGGGGCCGACAACAGGAGCCCCAGCCGCTTCCTTGCGGGCAAACACGCTTCAACGGACGTCGTCTGGGCGAATGTGCTTTTTTCTTTTTTTGGCGATGACGATGATGAGATCGAGCCGCCGGCCGTGGGCGCTCGCATCTTCAGCAATGCGCAGCAGGGCGGCGATGTAGTCCTCGTTAAAAAAAGACGAGCACTTGTTCGCGAACAGTTCGACATCAAACCGCTTTTCGACACGAAGACACTGCCCCCCGGCGGTCTTGAACGGCTGCCGACCAACTCCCAAGAGTACGAAGTCGCAAAAGATCCGCTCCCGCGGGTAACCGACGTTTGTCTTACACTCAACACCGGCCTTTCTCCCCCTTCTCTTATCTCGTAGTCGCATCAACCACCATACCTCCGCACGATGCATGGCGAATTCCTCCGTGGCCGCAACGGTTCAAGGCAGGACTTGCCGTTGTCACGCGCCGAGAGACATCTCACCGATAAGGAGTGATGGTTGCCGCTATGTCTAACTATCTTATGGACTAGGCGGAGGCCTATTGCTGTGAAATGTTGCGCTGCGGGCAATGCAGCCGCGACTTTAAAGCGAAGGTCATCACCTGGGTCGATATTTTGAGAATGCCGCAGGCCAGGAAAGGGCTCATTCAGCAGGAGTTCAACATGGTCCCGTGCAGGTACTGCGGCATCTGGCAAATGGAAAGGCCTGGCTTAAGCGCTCCGGGAAAAAGAAATAAGAGCGGTAGTCTTTGTCGAAAAAACGTTTCCGGCGAAAGAGGGGACGATGATTGATTGCACGCAAGATGAGGGATACATGATGAGAAAGGTACGTGTTTCCATAAGATTGCCGATTTTCATAAGGGCGGTGCTCGCGGTATTTTTCGCGATAATCCTGGGCCTTTTTCCCACGGCAACCCCGGCTGCCGGGAAGGCCGCGGCTCCGGCGCAAGGCAATCAAGACGAAAAGATTTCTCGGGAAGAAAGCAGAGGCGATGACGGACGCATACTGGACGATGCGCTGGACCTCATCGAGGCAGCGCAGGAGTACTGGACGAAAGGGGACGAGGAGAGGGCCATCGGAGCACTGGACCAGGCTTACGCCTCCATCCTGGAAGTGAAAGACGACGCCGACCCGAAACTGATGCAATCGAAGGAAGACCTTCGTTTCACGATCTCGAAACGCCTGATGGAAATCTATGCGTCCCGGCATATCGCGGCCAAGGGAAGTCATAGAGAAATACCCTTGACCATGAATAAATACGTGATGCAAGAAATAAAACTGCTGCAAGGAAGAGAACGCAAGTATTTCATCAAGTCCTACCAGCGTTCCGGCAGATACCGAAAGGAAATCGCGAAGGCGTTTAAGGCCGCCGGTTTGCCCGAAGAGCTCTCCTGGCTGCCGCTCATCGAGAGCGGGTTCAAGATCAGGGCGCAGTCCCCGGCCCGCGCCCTGGGGCTCTGGCAATTTATCCCCTCGACGGGATACAAGTACGGCCTCCGCAGAAACAAGTGGATCGACGAGCGGCTCGACCCGGTAAAGTCCACGAACGCAGCCATCTCGTACCTGACTGATCTGCACGACATTTTCGGGGACTGGGCCACCGTGCTCGCGGCCTACAACTGCGGCGAGGGGACGGTCCTGCGGGCCATCAGCCGCCAAAAAAAGGGCTACCTTGACAGTTTCTGGGACCTCTATGAACGGCTGCCTTACGAAACCGCTCATTATTTCCCGCGCTTTCTCGCTGTGCTGGAGATACTGAAGGACCCGGCCCGATACGGGTTTACGCTGGAAGAACCGGACTCCCCCGTGCCGTTTGAGGAGATAACCATAGCAAGGTCCCTTCGGCTCAGAACGATCGCAAAAAAGCTCGGCATATCGGGCAGGGACCTTGCCGACTTGAACCCGGAACTCCGCAGGTATGCCACACCGGCCGCGCCCTATTCTCTTAAGGTCCCCGCCGGAACGGGCGAGGTCGCGCTTGCCGGACTGGAGGCGCTGCAGGAGCGGTCCCCCCTGAAGACAACCTACGTTTTCCACCGCGTCGCGAACGGGGAAACCCTGTCTCATATTGCGGTGCGCTATCACGCAAACATGAAGGACATTATAAAAATGAATGACATCGGGCAGGACCGGTACCTCCGCGCGGGCCAGAAATTGAAGATACCGCTCACTGATATTTCCTGACAGAGGCTGCAATGAGAAGCGGAAAAAAGATACACTCATAAAAAATTGCACGGTAAAACAATGAAGGAAATGAAAAAATTCTATACAGCGACGCTTCTTGTGTTCCTTACGATATCGGCGTTTTTCCTGGCCGACACTGTGGATAGGATCATCGGAAGGAGCCTCGATGCCGCGGTGCCGGCGCCGGCATCATTTCATCGGGGCGATCCCGTTGTTTTGCAGAGCCGCGAACTGAGTTCCTATGCACCCATTCTGGAGCGCGGTCTTTTCGGTGATGGAGCGAAGCCGTCCGTGAGCGCTGCTGCGGTAGCGTCCACGACCTACAAGCTTATCGGCACTGTGGAAGGAGAAACGTTCACCGGCGCCGTGCTCGACGACGGCACGGGACAGGCCTTTTATCAGCTTAACCGGAAACTGCCCGACGGGTCAATTCTCACGAAGGTCATACGCAACAAGGTCGTCCTCCGGAGACCCGACGGTGCGGATGTCAGCGTTGAGATCGTTGACGACACCAAGATCATCGTTATGCGGCAGAACAGCAACGCGGGTGTGAAGAGGGGCCCCAACGGCACTTTTGTGATGGACCAGCGCGAGGTGTTGGCTGACACAAAGAACATGAGCCAGGTCCTGACGCAGGCCCGCGCGCTTCCTTATGTAGAAGGGGGGAAAACGGTCGGCTTCCGGATGAGCGAAATCGTTCCCGGCAGCATCTACACGAAAATGGGGCTCCAGAACGGCGACGTTATCCAGAGCGTTAACAATCAGACCCTTGACGATCCGGCGAAGTTCTTCAAGCTCTACCAGTGGCTCCAGAACGAAAGAAACATTGCCATTGACCTGAGCAGGAACGGTCAACCTCAGACGCTGAACTATGAGATCCGTTGAATCCCGCGACTTGCAATCCCCCGGCCCTGCCGGAGGGGGCTCCACTCAGTCGAATAAACGCGAGCGGGAACAATCATCCCTGGAATAACTGGAATAAACAGGGAGGTGATGATGCCGCATCCGGGAACGTAAGAGAATTCCTATCTCACGCATTTTACACGGCCTGCCGGGTCTGCTAAACTTAGAAAAAAGAACGCACTTCGAAAGGACGGGTCATTATGGAAAAGCTGTTCCTGCCGGCTGTTCTGGCCCTTGCGGCAGCAGCGGGGTTGCTGGTCGTCAGATTCATAGCCTTCAGGGTTCTTCACGCCTGGGCGGCGAAGACGGAGACCCAGGTTGACGATATCATCATCGGATCCCTCCGCACGCCCTCCCTTTTCTGGTCCGTTGCCCTCGGTATCTACATCGGCATCGCCCTGTCCGAACTTCCCGAGCGGTATATCTTCACCATCACCAGGCTTATTTACATCATTGTGATTCTGTCCGTTACCGTCGCCACAGCGAACCTCTCCGGCAGGATTTTCAAGAGTTACATCAGGCAGACGAACCTTCCGCTGCCCACGACGGGGCTTGCTTACGGGCTCATGAAGGGAATCATATTCACCGTCGGGTTTTTGATCATCCTGAACGTACTGGGGATTTCGATTGCCCCCCTGCTTACCGCCCTCGGCGTCGGCGGTCTTGCCGTGGCCCTGGCGCTTCAGGACACGCTGGCAAACCTCTTCGCAGGAATCCACATCCTCGTGGAGAAGTCCATCAGGGTCGGCGACTTTATCAGGCTCGAAACGGGCCAGGAAGGGCACGTTCAGGACATCACCTGGAGGACGACGCGGGTGCGGATGCTGCCGAACAATATGGTGGTGGTCCCCAACAGCAAACTTGCCCAGAGCGTGGTCACGAACTATTACCTCCCGGAGAAGCGCATGTCGCTCCCTATCCTCATCAGCGTCAGCTACTCCTCAGACCCGGATCGGGTGGAACGGATCCTGGTCGAAGAAGCGAAAAAGGGAACGGGTGATATTTCCGGACTCCTTGCGGAGCCCGAACCCTTTGTACGGTTCATACCCGGTTTCGGTGAGAGCTCGCTGGACTTCACGCTCATCTGCCAGGTGAAGGAATTTGCCGACCAGTATCTTGCACAGCATGAACTGAGAAAGCGCATCTTCAAGCGATTCAAGGAAGAAGGCATCGAGATTCCCTTTCCGCAACGGACCGTGCACCTCAGGCGGGAAAAGGAGGATACGCCGTGAGCGGGACCTTTGAGTCCAAACAATGCATAGCCCTGCTTGAGTCCACGGGCAGGCGCGCGCGTACGCTGCGCGAGCTCCGGCAGCATATGGCCCAGGTCAGCGGACGGTCGCTGTTCCGATGAAAACCGTTACCTTCAGAAAAGAAGTGCAGGAGCAGCTCGACCTGATAAAAACCGCCGACATCGTCGTCGGCATCCCGAGCTTCAATAACGCCCGGACCATCGGTCACGTGGTCCGCGCGGTCCAGGCG
>DAIDTZ010000345.1 GCA_027456925.1 Nitrospirota bacterium | reverse complement strand
GCCCGTTTCCTTCCTGACCTCGTCGAGCAGGTCCAGTCCTCCCTCGCGGAGGCCTTGAAAACTGTGCGGGCTCGTCCTGGGCTTGTATGCCCCGCCGCGAAGCACCGGCACGCCCGCCTTTTTGAGGTGCAGGGCGGTCTTCATGAGCTGGTCCCTGCTTTCCACGGCGCAGGGGCCTCCGATCATCAGAAAGGGCGACGATCCGCCGACCGTCACTTTATTGCCGAGAGCCACGACCGTGTCCTTCGGGTGAAAGTCGCGGCTCACCAGCTTGTACGGTTTGGTGACGTGAATGATCTCCTGGATCGCTTTATTGCCGCGCAGGAGGGTATCGTCGACCCAACCCTGGTTGCCGATCACGCCGACGGCCGTCCGCTCAGCCCCGGGAATGGCGACGGGCTTCAAGCCCATTCGAGCAATGGTCTTTTTGATCTGCTCGACGTCCTTCGCGGTCGCCGAGTGGTGCAGTACGATGAGCATCGATAAACCCCTTATGTCTCCTTCCCGGCCTATTTCTTTGCTTCCCGCTCCCGTTTTCTCCGGACCGTGATGCTCTCGCCGCCGATGCCCCAGTTGTCCGTATCGACTTCCTCAATGACCACGCAGGTCGTTTGCGGGTTCTTTCCCAGAATGTCCTGGAGCATCCTGGTCACGCCGTGGATCAATTGTGCCTTTTGTTCGGCCGTAGCGCCTTCTTTGGTTATTTTAATATTCACATAGGGCATACCGGACCTCCAAACTCTTGCTAAGATTTGCAATCAGAGCTGCGCCTTCCCGGCGCCGGATCAGAAGACCGTGCCGCCTATTTGTCCCATGGTCAGGCCCTTGGTGATCTCCCGCTTGATGTAGACCTTGATCACGTTCTGGTCTTCCTGGCTGATGCGGACGAACTTGATGCCCATCCCCGGCGTTTTCAGCGGCCCCTCTCCGCGCTGAAAGCTGTAGAGGACCATTCCCTCAACCTTGATCCGCGAGCCCGCCAGAAGGATCGTGATCCGGACCTGGAGCCCGACCGGTTTCGGCTTCGCCGTGCTGATGTACATTCCCTGCTCCGACAATGCGGTTATATAGTCGCCGGTCCCGGAAAGTTCTGCGGCCTTATCGTCTCCCACGATCACGTTCAAGGTGGTGTTGAGCCGGATAAACTGGCGCGGCGTGGATTCCGTCGCTTTCTGGATCGCCGCATACAGCACGTCGGGCTCGACCGGTTTTTGGAGATAGGCGTAGCACTTTTCCTGCAGACAGGCGTTTTTTACGGTCTGGTCCCTGGACGACGTAAGCATGATCACCGGAATGGAAAACGTCTGAGGATTGCGCTTGATCTTTTTCAGCAGCTCGACCCCGTCCATCCCGCCGAGCGCTGTTTCCGTCAGTATCAGCGCAGGATGGGCGACAGTCATGAGCTCCAGGGCGTCTGCGGCGGTTTTCGCGGTATGGATGTTGTATTCGAGCCGTTGGAGGAGCATGCTCGTAAAATAAAGATGCGCAGCGTCCCCGTCCACGACGACCAGAAGACGTTTCTCCCGGTCCCCGGATTTGGACCCCGTGTTCTTCAAAACAGTCTCAGCCATAGCCGCTCCTTCCACCTGATGAAATGGACGAGGATCGTCCGTTGTTCCAAGCTCCGTCCCCGTCTCCGGCGCGCGCCGGGATGTTATATCGGCAGCCTGATTGTATACCGGACAGCGAGCATCCGCAAGATGAATGTCACACCGATGCACGCGATGACCGCCGTAATGTCGCTGCCCCCGGAACGCACGGCAAGGAGATAGGTCCAGGAGCCGGCAAAGGCGCACGTCGCATAAAGCTCGGTCCGCTGAAAGACATAGGGGATTTCGTTGCAGATGATGTCGCGCATCACGCCCCCGAACACGCCCGTAATGACGCCGAGGAGCGAGGAAACAAAGGGAGCGCACCCGAGCTGGTCCGCGACCGATGCCCCGGAGGCGCTGAACGACCCCAGTCCCAGCGCATCGAGCGCCAGCACGGCGTGCACCATGCTCCGTCTCTCGAAGAACTCCTGCGGCACCAGGCTGGAGACGACCGCCAGGGCCAAAAGCAGGACGGCATATTCATAGTGCTCTACCCAGAACAGGGGGTGGCGGCTCAAGATGATATCGCGCAGCGACCCGCCGCCCAAGGCCGTGACCATGCCCAGGGAATAGACGCCGATGAGGTCCATCCCCTTCTTCCGGGCGGCATAGAACCCGGTCAGGGCAAAGGCGATGATGCCGAGAATTTCAATTGTCTTGATGAGGGTGTTCATCAGATGACATCTTTTCTCTCGGTTGACTCTTCCGGGTACACCTGAAAGTCGAGAATCTGCCAGCTGTTGCCGTGCTTGATGAGCGAGACTTGCAGTTCCACGGAACCCTTTTCAAAATCCTCTGTTGCGGTGTAATCTGCGGTGATCTCGTAGCCGCTCAGGGATATCGTGATATTCGAATCCCCGGTCGAGCCCTGGTACTCCTCCAACTTCCCCAGCTGCCGGAGCGATTCGAAATAGTCCTCCAGTTCATCGTAATCCACTGAAGCGTCGAACTCCGGGCCGGCTCGTTCCTGAAGTTCACTGATGTCCCATTCCGTTATGATCGCGGGAAGAGCGGCATCGACATAGATCTTACTCTCTTTGTCCAGCCTCTTCCCCATGATTGCTACGCTTGCCGCCCCGGCGACTACCAGCACGATGACCGCGAGAAAAACGTAGCCCAACAGCATGATGATTTTTTTCATGGATAGCGCTGCTCCTCCTGATTCGCGCCGGCGGTTTCCTCCGGTCCTATGACGACACGTTTCTTTTCAGCCCCGGAGGGCAAGGCGGGCCGCTCAGCTCCGTTTCCCGGCAGCGCCGGTCTCCGAGCTTCTCCCCCCTGCCTCCGCGGCCGGGTGCGGGAATATGATGGGGTCCGGGCTTGCCACGGCCTGCTTATAGTTCTTCCGCGTTCCCACGTTCAGCGAAGCCGTGAGCTTGACATTTCTCCCCTGCAGCATCGACCGGACCGTCCGTTTCAGGATCATCGCATAGGTCGTGTTCTTTTTCATGAGCCAGCGGAAGCCGTCATACAGCTCCTGCTGCGTCATGTTCTTCGGAACGTAGTTCACTCCCGCGTAGACGTAGTTCGACCAGTCGTTACCCGTGAGCCTTCCCTCGCGCCGGAGGCGCTCCCGGATTTCCGTCCCGGGATAGGGATAGAGAATGTTCACGTTGATCGTATCGATTTCGGCTTCCTGGACCAGTTGGTCGACGCGCCGAAACACATCTGCGCGGTCTTCATCGAGGCCGAGGACGAATGCGCCCTGGAGCACGATATGGTGATCGTGGATCTTCTTAATAAGCTCCTTGTACAGCTTCGGGTTGTTCTGGTATTTGTGCGCGGCCTGCAAAGTCTTGTCATCCATGGACTCAAGCCCGATGAACAGGAACTGGCATCCGCTCTTCCGCGCAAGCGCCAGCAGTTCATCGTCCCTGGCGATCCCGATCCCCGCCTGGGAAGCCCATTTGATCCTGAGCGGGATCAGCTTCTCGAACAGCTCCTTGGCGACCTGCGGCACGCCGGCGATGTCATCGTCCACGAACATCACGAGCTTGTTCCGGTCCATGCGCCTGATTTCATCGATGACCTCGTCAATAGGCCGGGTCCGGAACGTATGGCCCCAGAACGACGACGTGGAGCAGAACTCGCAGCGGTACGGGCAGCCGCGCATGGTCTGGACCATCTGGGTGACGATATACCAGCCTTCGTGGGGCAGCAGGTCCAGCCGGGGCCGGGGCAGGCCTTTCATGTCGTGGAAACAGTCGGCCTGGTAGGCGCCCTTCATGGCGCCTTGCTTGAAATCTTCAAGGACCCTCCGCCAGACGTTCTCCGCCTCGCCGACGACCACGGCGTCGGCATGTTGCAGGGCTTCCTCGGGCAGCGCCGTAACATGGAACCCGCCCATGACCACCGCGATGCCGCGGCGCCGGTATTCATCTGCGATCTCATACCCCCGTTCGACGTTCGACGTGAACGAGGAGATTCCCACGAGGTCCGTCGGTTGCGAAAAATCGAGGTCACGCACGTTCTCGTCCACGATGGAAACAACGAACTCCTTCGGCGTCAGCGCGGCAACCATCGTAAGTCCGAATGGCGGAATGCGCAGACGCGTTCCTTTCTTTGCGATGTGCTTTGCTCTTGGCATGATCAACGTAATCTTCATAGACCCTCCTCCGCACGACGTGACCGAACTGAACTGCTCAGCTTGATTAGCCCGCTCCGTCATCTCCGCGCACGCGGGTGCACGGTGTCAGGAATTCGTTTACCGCCTTCAGCGGCCGTCCTGGCGGCTTCCTCGATAAGCTCCCCTGCGCTCCCGGGGTCATGCACTGCGGCGGCCTTCGCCTCCTGCCACCTCCGCCGGGCTTTCTTGACATCCTCCCCCCTTGCCTCATGCGCCTTGAGCGTTCTCTCAATCGCGTCAAGCCGGAGGCGGGCGGCGCGCACGCCTTGGTTCAGACCGCGATACTTCAGGGGATCGGTTTTCGGGATCGAGAAATCTCCCTTCGTCTTCCATATGTCTCCCAAAGGGAGCCACGCGGCAAAATACGTCGTCTTTCCACCAGGCAGGAGCACGATCTTCGACGTGGCCTTGATGTCCTTTACGTGAAGTCCGTTTTTGTCAGCCACGACCCTTTGGCTTCCGGTAAAGGGCTCTGCGCCCTGGGAATCGAAATACCGCCACGTCACTTTTGCGACCTGCGTTTCGGACCCGTGGCAGCTTTCGCAGGTGCGGGCTTTTCCATAGGGATGGGCAACCTCCTCCACCTGCAGCCAGGCAAGATAGTTATTGTTCCCTCCCGGCACTCGAAACGTCCCGAGCAAAGCATAGGCATCGTGCGTCTCGCCCTTTGGCCACCGGAACGTAAGCCCGGGCTTCGCGGCAATGGTTTCTTTGATGCCGCCCGCGCTGTTCGGCCAGATCTTCACCGGCATCCATCGTCCGTTCTGGTCCTTGATCAGGATCGGCGGCCCCTGCGGTCCGTAGTATAAAGAGTACTTCTTGAACGGATTCGGTTTGGAGAGGATCTCGCCCGGCCCCCAGGACGTCATCTCGTACCCGCCGAGGATTTTCACGTGGCAGGCTGCGCACGCCAGGTTCTTGTGCACGCTCGCGGCCAGGGCCTCCTCGACTTCGATGTGGCAGTCCTGGCAACTCGCCGTTCTGTTGAGATGACCCATGCCGCCGGGACCCGTCTCGTGGCAGTCCACGCACTCGATCTTTTTGGCAACGTGAACATCTTCGGGAAGACCGGGGGGCTCCGAAAAATCTTTGCCCAGGTAGCTGTCTCCCCGCCTCCGCTCCATGGTCCCCGCGTGGCACACGAAGGTGCTGCGGCCCCCGCCGGTGCAGTTCGGCGACGGAGGAATGCGGCTGAACGCGTGGACCCCCTGTTTGCGGGAAGGCGCGTAGTGGCAATCGAGGCAGCCCGCGTGGCAGATGTTG
>DAIDTZ010000344.1 GCA_027456925.1 Nitrospirota bacterium | reverse complement strand
TACTATTACTTTTCATATAATTATGGTTTCATCCTTAAACCAAAAAAAAATCACTTCGTGAGCATTACCGAGCAAATTGAGCGAAAACCACCAGCAGAGAATTCTCCCATTCACAGCAAGGCTCAGCATCATTTATCTGTCTCCTGTCAGTCGATGCTGCGGCCCGCCAGCCAGATGCTTCATTATTGTCTTTTGAAGACAGTTAAGCTATACTCAACTCCTATGAAATCAACTGACAATACAATAAAAACAGCATTTTATATCATTGACGGTAATTCATACATTTACCGTGCATTCTATGCTATACGGGGCCTCTCCAACTCAGCGGGTCTGCCGACAAATGCCGTCTTCGGATTCGCGAATATGCTGCTCAAAGTAATAAAGGAAAAAACTCCCGATCTTCTTGCGATCGTCTTTGACCCCAAAGGGCCGACGCGAAGGCACCTTGAATACAAGGAATACAAGGCACACCGCCCCCCCATGCCAAAAGACCTCGTACCGCAAATACCCTACATTCATAATCTCGTGACTGCATTCAGGATCCCCGTTTTTGTCCAGGAGGGCCAGGAAGCCGACGACCTGATCGCAACATTGGCGCAAAAGGCGGAGCTTGACGGGATGAGCGTCACCATCGTCACGGGTGACAAGGACATCCTTCAACTCGTCGGTCCCCATATTAAAGTCTATGATACGCTCAAGGACAAGATCTACGGGCCCGCCGATGTGGAAGAACGGTTCGGCGTTCCCCCGGACCGTGTCATCGAGATCATGGGCCTCATGGGAGACGCGGCAGACAATATCCCGGGAGTGCCCGGCATCGGTGAAAAAACGGCTCAGGCGCTCATCAAACAGTACGGTACGATCGAGAACGTGCTCGCCCACGCACAGGAGATCACCAAACCCAAACTCCGGCAGTCCCTTCTGGAATTCGCCCATCTTGCCCGTCTGAGCCGGGAACTCGCCGTGCTCCGGGCCGATGTGCCGCTCGATGTCAATTACGATGACCTCAAAATGAAACCGCCGGACAATGCGGCGCTGATGAAGCTGCTGAAGGAGCTTGAGTTCCCCTCTCTGTTGAAATACGTGACTCAGGAACCGGGGCAAGAAGCGGAATATCAGGCGGTGCTCGAAGAAACGGAACTCCAGGACCTCGTGGCAGTGCTTTCTTCGGCCAAAGAGTTCTGCTTCGATACCGAAACAACGTCGATTGACCCCATGCAGGCGGAGCTCGTGGGTATTTCCTTTTCAGTAAAACCTCATCACGCCTATTACGTTCCCCTCGGTCATCTCTATCTCGGAGCGCCAAAGCAGATTCCTTTGGACCAGGCCCTGGCCGCGCTCAAACCGGTTATGGAGAACCCCGAGATCGGAAAAGTCGGCCAGAACATCAAATACGACCTGCTCGTGCTCGGCCATTACGGAATTTCGGTCAAGGGCATTTCGTTCGATACCATGATCGCCTCCTATCTTCTGAACCCCGGAAAAACCTCTCATGGTCTGGATGCGATCGCCCTCGAGTACCTCAATTACAAGACCATGACCTATGCCGAGGTGACCGGCGCCGGGAAAAAGCAGATCGGCTTTTCAGCAGTCGATGTCAAGACGGCAACCCGGTATTCGGGAGAAGATGCGGACATCACCCTTCGCCTCAGGCAGACACTGGCCCCCCTGCTCAAGGAACAGAACATCGAAAAACTGTTCAGGGAATTGGAAATGCCGCTCATGGAAGTCCTGGCGGACATGGAGCGTATCGGCGTTAAAATTGACGCCGATTTTCTCAAAAACATGTCCGCTAAACTGGGGACGGAGATCGCCCAGATCGAACGGACGATTTACGGCCTTGCGGGGACCGAATTCAATATCAACTCGCCGAAGCAGCTTGCCGAAATCCTGTTCGTGAAGCTCGCGCTCACGCCGATCAAGAAAACGAAGACCGGTTTTTCCACGAACGTGGACGTGCTCGAAGAGTTGGCCCACGTGCATCCTTTGCCCGCCGAGATCCTGAAATACCGCACGCTCGCCAAACTCAAGTCCACCTACATCGACGCCCTACCCCTCATGATCAACCCGAAGACAGGCAGGCTTCACACGTCGCTCAACCAGACGGTCACGGCAACGGGGCGGCTTTCGAGCAGCGACCCGAACCTTCAGAATATTCCCATTCGCACCGAGCTGGGCAGGGAGATCCGGCGGGCCTTCATCGCGGAGCAAGGCTCAAGCCTGCTCTCCGCAGATTACTCACAGATCGAGTTGCGGGTACTTGCTCACATGAGCCACGACCAGGGTTTAATCCGCACCTTTCAGGAGGACGAGGACGTCCATACACGCACGGCTTCGGAGATTTTCGGACTTCCTCACGAGGAGATAACCTCCGAAATGAGGCGCAAAGCAAAAGCCGTCAATTTCGGCATTATCTACGGGATCTCCGCCTTCGGCCTTGCCCAGGACATCGGCGTCTCAAACAGCGAAGCCAAGCGCTATATCGACGATTACTTTGCACGCTACCCCGGGGTGCGCGAGTTCCTCGACCGGACCATCGAGGAGGCAAGGACAAAGGGCTCCGTCTTCACGCTCCTGGGGAGGCGGCGCTTCATTCCCGAATTGGCGTCGTCCATCGCGGCGGTCCGCAGCTTTGGGGAGCGCATGGCCGTCAACACGCCGATCCAGGGCACGGCGGCCGACCTTATAAAACTGGCAATGATCAATATTCAAAAGCGGCTGAAGCGGGAAGAACTGCGATCAAAGATGATCCTCCAGGTCCATGACGAATTGGTCTTCGAGGTCCCTGATTCGGAAATCGACGCTATGCAAAAACTAGCGCGGGAGGAAATGGAGGGCGTGCTCAAACTCGTAGTGCCCATCAAAGTTGATATGGGGGTCGGGAAAAACTGGGATGAGGCACATTAAAAATCAGAAATCGGGCAGATAGGCCGATGAAGCTACCCCCTGTTCCCCGAGGCCACTAGGATAAACCGTCTTCACAGCTGTCGCCAGGGGAACGATATTATCTTTGGGTTATATTGATAAACATCTTTTTCTCAACCATGTCCACAATCGGCAAGGCAGGAACTTTTTTCAGACCGTAGATGGCTTCCAGATTAATGTCTGCCGGTACGGCAGCAAGCAGTGTTTCAGCTTCTTCCTGGCTGGCTTGACGATACCGGAGTTTGGCTTCAATAAGAATGCGTTTGTTATTTTTCATCGGCATTACGCCGTAGTAGACATCCTTATAACCCCGAGGAGGAATAGTATCGTGACGTGAAAATGAAGTGACGATCCACGGGTCGATCGCAAAGTGAAAGTCCCTGCCCATCCCATCAGAATTGAATCTTCGCGTATCGGGCATTAGATTGCCTTTTTCGTCCAACTGGCCGCTGGTCAATATCACATTCCCTTTTTCATCCCGCATGGTAACCTCCAGCCACATCTGGCGGACATTTGTGAGCGAAGTGGGCAAGTTGTGACCGGCCCGGATGTTCTTGACTCTGACCTTAACATCGGTTAACCGATTGTTGCGGTAAACGGGAAAAATCTCCAGGTCCGCTGCTGATTTGAGGCGCTCAATAGCCATCTCATACTTTTGCTCGAGACTGGCGGCCAGCTCTTTATCGCCGGCCTTCTCTGCTGCGCTCTTCGCCAGGTAATAAAGAAGATAGTTCGCGCCGTTAAAGTAATGATGATATTCCTGGCGGGTCGGTTTCTGAAAAGAATCCGCAGCCCGCTTAAAGGTTTCTATATCTACCATGTGGCAGTCTTGGCACATAATCTCTTTTTGAGCATAGGGGCCGTGCTTCCATTCGAGATAGGTCGCCTCGATCGGGAAGTGGCTGTCGTAATGATAGACTTGGTGGCACGAAGCGCAGAGATCGGCCTGGAGGTGGAGCGGGGATTCCGTACATTCATGAAAACCTCCGCCGCAGCCTTCAGATGGCTTGTAGGGACCACGTTTAATCAAGGTAAGGCCGTTTTGCGTGTCAACTCCCGGCGTAAGAATAAAGGAACCATTCTCAGGCTCATGACTTGGTGTTTGCCAGTGGGTCACACCGCTTATGGAATGGCAGATGTCGCATGAAACTCCCGCGAGGGCCAGCGGACTCAGGCCTGTCAAGCCGGGGCCCTTGATTTCGCCCATCACAACAGCGGCTGAAGAGTGGCAGCCTTCACACTGGCGAGTGATCTCGTGCCCAACTGCTTTGAAACCTTTGTTGAGTTCTCCTTGGTAAATCGGGTCCTGGAAAGCGAGTGCGTGCACCGACCCTGTCCACTCTTCATATTGCCGGGGATGACACCCGGCACATACTGCCGGATCAGTGAACCCCGCGTTTGACTTGTTCCATTTGATCAAGGACGGATAGTAGGGATAGAAATCGTGATTCACTTCAAAAACAGAGGAAGCGGCGAAAACGGGACTGCTCGAAAGGGCAACGATAGCAGAAAGGATAAAACAAATCATGTATCTTCTCATGATAGCCTCCGCTGTGTCGAGCATTTTGAATAATTACTAATATAGCATAACCCGGGCTGCTTTGTGTATATGTTTACTATGCAGGGGTCGGGGTATATGACGAAGAATACGGTTTGCAATTTTATGTGTTGAGAAGGACGGAAACTTTTACGAGGATGAATCGACGTATTTAATCCTGTTAAAAAATTTCAACTTGAAAGGCTATTTGTCATCTAGAAAATATCTTGCTCAGGAGAATGAGCCAGGGCACCGTACAAGTCGCTCTTGATGCGAGCGAACAGTGTTGCGATGATTTGGTCCGGATCTTGGACACGCTTAAAGTGTTGCATCTGCTCAATCTGCTTCCGAATGTATTCTTCTTCTTCACGGGTTAAGGAAATGAACTGGATACCCGCCCGATAACTGATGTCGTTTTTTTTGCACCACATCAGAAACCCACATTTTTGTCCATAAAGGTTTTCCTTGAACCAGATGACGCCCGGGTCGATTGGCCGATCAGACTCGATGCCGATGCCGATCACACTGTAATCCACGATTTTGACGAAATGGTCCGACCACTCCAGATTATGTATGGAGATGCCCCCCACGGAACACTCACGCACCAGGGAGATCGGACGCCGTTTCACACCTTTTACTCGTTCATTTCTTTCAGTCATCTCAGATTCACCCCAGGCCCGCACACCTTAAAATTAAGAAATCAGCTGCAGGATCAGCTAATTCTCATCCATCTCATTAAATAATAGTCCGGAGTGTGTTCCTGGACAATCAGTAAAACGGTTCTCTCGCCATGAGCCGGCAATGCGCGAATATAAAGACGCCCAGCGCGAGCCCGATCGTAACGATTCATAAGCCCTCTTTTGGCTAATCAGTTATTATACAGCAGAAACGTCCCGGAGGGAAGGAGGTTTTCTCCACGGGCATAATATGTATGATTACGAGTTGATAATTTAGAAGCTTCTCTGCCTGACAAAACACTATTGAATTGACCGTTTTTTTTATTAACACTTGACACTGTTATTCCCGCCTGCGATACTGTTCTATCGATGCACAGGTCTGATCTCCCATTAACTGGAGGAACCACTCATCGCAATGAATAGATCCAATTTATATCTCTTGGCAACAGGCTTAATAGCCTCACTTTTTTTAGCGAATATGTCATCCGCTGAAAACCGAACTTTCGTCAAGGAATACACCTACGGGGCAAGCAATAT
>DAIDTZ010000343.1 GCA_027456925.1 Nitrospirota bacterium | reverse complement strand
CCGTGGCGGCGGTCAGGCGCGCGGGCGGTCTCAATGTGTTCAACTCGCTCAACTATTTTTTCACGATCAACGAGATGATCGTGCCGGGATCGAGCTATTGGAATATCGGCATCGGCCGGCAGCCGGGCGAGGTGAACAACGACGCAGAAGGCGTGCAAACCATGAAGAACCTGGGCAAGAACATGGCCTGGCTTTTGAAGAAGATCAACGGGTGATAGAAATGCGCTGTTAAGAGAATTCCATCAAGAAAAATGTTGACAAAAGAGCGCCATTTGGAGTATGGTTAGCCGTCAGCAGCAATCCTCTTTAAGTCTGGTCCTGTGAGGCCAGGAAGGGTTTTAAGATGAAAAATTTAAACAGCGGAATAGCGCTTTTTACCTGTACACGCCAACCTTCTTCCCATTGAACCGGGAAGAAGGTTTTTTTTGTGCCTTCGCAACTGAGTGCCGGGAGCTATAAAATGAGTTTAAAGGAAAAAGCCCTGATCCTGGACAAAACCGGCATTGACCGGGCGCTGACGAGAGTGGCCCATGAGATCCTGGAAAAGAACAAAGGCGCCGGAGATCTTGTCCTTGTCGGAATCCAGCGCGGCGGCGTCCATCTTGCCAGGCGGCTGGCAATAAAAATCCGGGAGATCGAAAAGGTCGAGGTCCCGGTCGGGAGCCTGGACATTACGATGTACCGGGACGATCTGGCCACGCGCAAGTCCCAGCCCGTTCCGCAGGCCACGGACATCACTTTCGATATTCAGGATAAGATCATGGTCCTTGTGGACGATGTGGTCTTTACGGGCAGGACCATCCGGGCGGCCTTGAACAGCATCATGGACTACGGCAGGCCAAAGCGCATTCAACTCGCGGTCCTCGTGGACCGGGGACACCGGGAACTTCCTATCCGCGCTGACTTTATCGGCAAAAACCTTCCCACCTCATCCAAGGAAAAGGTGGAAGTGATGCTGGTTGAAGACGGGGGAGAAGAGAAGATTGTGATTCTGGGAGAATAACTGCAGGGTCAAGGGTCCAGTAGCCAGGGGTCAGGCAATGCAAACCCTGAGTCCTGGCCCCCTGACCCATTATTGAGGTTTCCATGTCACTAAGTTCCAAAGACCTGCTCGGCATAAAAGGCATGGCCGCGGATGAGATCAAGCTCATCCTGGATACGGCCTTGACGTTCAAGGACGTGTCAGAGCGGGACATCAAGAAAGTGCCGGCGCTCCGCGGGAAGACCGTGATCAACCTGTTCTACGAGGCGAGCACGCGCACGCGGACGTCTTTTGAACTTGCGGGCAAACGGCTCTCGGCCGACGTGATCAACATTTCGACGTCGACGAGCAGTGTGGTCAAAGGCGAGACCCTGCTCGATACGGCCCGGAACATCGAGGCCATGAAGTGCGACATGATCATCGTGCGCCATTCCTGCTCAGGCGCTCCGGAGTATCTGTCCAAACGGCTCAGGAGCTCGGTGATCAACGCAGGCGACGGTTTCCACGAGCATCCCACGCAGGCGCTCCTCGACATGTTCACCATCCGGGAAAAACTCGGCAAACTCGAAGGCCTGACAGTCGCGATCGTCGGAGATATCATGCACAGCCGGGTGGCGCGATCGAATATCTACGGTCTTATTGCCATGGGCGCGAAAGTGCGGGTCTGCGGCCCGCCGACCATGATCCCGCCGGGCCTCGAATGCATGGGCGCGCAGGTCTACTACGATATGGACAAGGCGGTCGAAGGCGCGGACGTGGTCATGATGCTCAGGCTTCAGCTCGAGCGGCAGGCTGCGGGCCTTTTCCCCGGTGTGCGCGAGTACGCGAGGCTGTTCGGTTTGAATCAACAGCGTCTTTCCGGAGCAGCGAAACATGCGCTTGTCATGCACCCCGGCCCCATGAACCGGGGAGTGGAAATATCTTCGGAAGTGGCGGACAACACCCCGGTCATCCTCGAGCAGGTCACGAACGGCGTGGCGGTGCGGATGGGGGTGATGTTCCTCTTGTCGGGTGGCACGAGAACAGAAGCGTGATAGAAAGGAGATGCAGGAT
>DAIDTZ010000342.1 GCA_027456925.1 Nitrospirota bacterium | reverse complement strand
GACCGGATCTGGAGCGCCTATCACGCAGAACTCGAAGCCGTGGTCCAGGAACTCGGCCAGTTCGACATCGATATGGAGGAAGCAAAGCTCCACCTTGATTAGTATCGCCAGAAAATCGACCAGATGGGCCCCAGCAATGTGGACGCCCTCCAGGAGTATAATGAACTCAAGGAACGATACGATCTCCTGTCCGCACAGCAGACCGACATCAACGAGTCCATCAATAACCTGAAGGCAACCATCGCCAAGCTCGACGTCGAAACCATAGAGCTCTTCTCCGAGGCGTTCAACACGATCCAGGAAAAGTTCAAAGAGGTCTTCGCACTCCTTTTCGAGGGCGGCAGGGCGGAACTTGTCCTGCTGGAACCCGAAAATATTCTTGAGTCCGGCATCGAGATCATTGCGCAGCCGCGGGGCAAAAAGTTCCAGAGCATCACGCTCCTTTCCGGCGGCGAACGCGCGCTTACGGCCATAGCGCTCCTGTTCGCGGCGTTCCTGGTGAAGCCCTCGCCCTTTTGCATGCTCGACGAAGTCGATGCCCCGCTCGATGAGGCGAACGTGACGCGCTTTACCCGCCTCATCCGGGAGATGAGCAGCAGGTCCCAGTTCATCACCATCACGCATAACAAACGCACGATGGAAATGGCTGATGCGCTCTACGGCATTACCATGGAAGAACCCGGTTGTTCCCGTGTGATCTCGGCAAAACTCCGGGAAATTGCGCCCGCTCTGGCATAACGCCGGACAACGTCAAACTACGAAGCGCGGGACCGTCACCGCTGTGCTCCCTGCTCCGGTTTCTGTACTTTCTCCTTTTCATGTTTTACTTCCTGTGCTGTTCTTTATTCATGCTTCATCGTATCAGGTCGATCATAAACACGCCAGCCCGGCCAGCATTCTTTGCTCTCGGACAGCCAGGCGGTTTTTTCGCTTGCAGTCGGTTTTGTATGGGAATCGGCGAGAAAATATACCGGTGTGCTGGCCGCAGGCAGAGAAAAGAACGGCTTCCAGGTCATTTTGCGGCCTAACATCGAGTTTTAGCGGGGCGGAGAAGTTGCTGTCGCAAAAGACAGGGAAATGATCTGCTCCCGGCTGACTGCTTCGGGCGACACTTCACTCACGGAATACGTGTTCAGCGCCGGGAATGGAGCTTCGAGCCTGGCTTGCAAGTCTGCTTCTTTTCCCTCCGTGCAGATCATTGCTCTGATCTTGCCGTCCTGCTGTACGACCGTGACACGGGAGGGGTTCGGCTCGTCCGGGCTCCCGAAGGACTTTTCCCATCGGTCCAGTTCCTCCTGAAGCGATTTATCCAGCGTGGTCTTTATCGTTATGCCCTCGCGATACAGCGCATGTTCTCCGTAGAGGGATAGAAGCATCTGTTCCAGCGCATACTGATAGCAAGGCCTCCCATGCCCGCCGACGAGCATAGTGAAATCAAATCTGCCTCTCCCCTCCTGCCGGAGATTAAAGGGCTCCGCAAGGGCCGCTGCATACTCATCCTGCGATATGAGCCTTGCCTGCTGCATATTGAACAACACCCGTTTTTGCCGCTCCCGGGCTTTATCCGGCCTCTTGAAAGGATTGTAGTAGCGGGGGTTTGGAAGCATGCCGGCCAGCAATGCGGCCTCTCCGATCGTCAGCTCGGAAGCATGCTTATCCAGGTAATAGCGGCTGGCTGCTTCAATTCCATAGATGTTTTCCCCCCACTCGACTTCGTTCAGATAGATTTCCAGGATCTGGCGCTTGGTCAGTATTTCCTCGGCTTTCCTTGCAAGAACATATTCGCGCAGCTTGCGACTGATTGTTTTTTCCTTTGACAGGAATACGTTCTTGATCATCTGCTGCGTGATCGTACTCCCGCCGCGTGCAAACCTGCGCTTCTGCACATCGACGACCAGGGCGTCCCACGTCGCCTTGTAGTTCACGCCATGATGTTCGAAGAATGTGTCATCCTCCGCGGTGGTCACGGCCTTAATGATGATGTCGGGAAGGCCGCGGATCGGGACCCAGATCCGGAACTTACGGTCATAGTACTGAGTGAGGACGGACCCGTCCTTGTCCAGCACTTCGGACGCAGCAGCCGGCCGAAAATGCTTGAGGACCGCAACATTGGGGAGGTGGGAGAGTACGGAAAAGACGTAATAAACGACGGTAAGAGCAATAACGGCGAGAATGACTAAACCGGCAAAAAAAACTTTTTTCATAATAGTATGTTAGTTCTCATCCTCGCGTTTCTTTTCGTTCGTGTCGCTATCCCTTCTACAGAAGGGACCGGGATCCGCTCCTCAGCCCCCTCCGACGCCCATGCTGAACCGGAGTACGGCAAGTGCGATAATCCCCACTATGATAACTGTCGTTGTACTGTCCAATTTGAACCTCCTGAAAAGATGCGAGACTGACGAGAAAAGCTAATTACGGGCCGACAATTACTTCTGTGCAATCATGTTCTTGAGCATCTGCACGGTCCCGGGATCCATCCAGTTATGCGGGCCGATCACTTTGTATTGTACAATTCCCTGGCGGTCAATAATATAGGTTTCAGGAAATTTGTACGTGCCATAAAGGCCGGCAACGGACCGATCCGGATCAAGGAGCACGGGTACATGCAGATTGTGCTGACCCATGAAGGTTGTGACGGCGTTCGCGCCGCCTTCATCAACGCTCACCGCCAGCATTTCAAAGTCGTTCCCCGCGAGCTGCGGATAGAGCTTCGCAAGCAGGGGCAGTTCCTCGACGCACGGCGGGCACCAGGTGGCCCAGAAATGGACCATCACGACCTTCCCCTTGAAATCGGAGAGGCTGAAAAACCGCCCGTTGGGATCCGGAATCCGGAAGTCCGGGGCCCGGTCTCCGGTCGTAATGATTTTTCTCCCGATTGGCCTGTGTTCTGCCACATACCCTACGACAAAAAGGACTACCAGGAGCGCCAGGACCCCCAGAAATAAAATCTGTTTTTTGCTGCTGTTCTTTGGTGCAGCGTCAGCCATGGTATTTCTCCCTCCGAAAAAATCGTTCGTTATTATACGGCTTCTTTCTCCCTGGAGCAAGATAAAATAAGGCGCATGGGCGATGGCGCCTGTCCAATGCGCGGCAAGCGCTCTCATAGCCGCGTTCCTGCGTATTGTGGACTGAAAAACGCCGAAAGATCGGCTGTTCCTGTTTATTTATTCCTGCCTGCCGCATCTTTTTAATTTGAAAAATCAAGGCAGTTTGCTATAATGGACGGGTATGATCAGCGAAATCAAGCTGCACGGGAAAGCCAACGAAAAACTGGATTATTTCGTTACCATTACCGGTGCGGAATTAAGCAGCAGATACTGTTACGAGTCGCTTCCCGAGGGAGACCGTTTTTTTTCCGGGAGGAATGAGTTCATTATTTCTCCGGACGGGATCAGCTACACCGGGACCGGCGGCAGCCTGTGCGAATACATGTTCGGCGTCGATCTGCCGCTGAAAGATCTCCTTCGGAAAGACGTGTCCAATCGTCTCGTGATGTACGGGGCCTTTTACGACAACGCCGACAACATCAACTTCACCAACAACACCGGGGGAAAAGAATCCTTCGACCACGTGTTTCTTACCGGCAATGCCGTTTCGAATTATTACTTTTTCCTTCATGCCTCCCAGAAATCCGAAATCAAGGACATCCAGCGTGATATCCTCAAGAACATCGGTAAACAACTGAAGCGGAGTACGACCGTCGGCGCAAATGACGACACGCGGCTTTGCCGGGAGATCTTCGAATCCCTGGGAGATCCCCTTGCGCTGGTGTTTCTGTTCCGCCTCCTGAACAGGCACAACGAAGAGTATTTCCGCGCCTTCAACAGATTTTACGCTGAGCAGAAAATGCTTACCGACGAGGCCACCACCGTTCTGAACGAGTTGGCGAAAAACTTCAGCATTATCCCCTACCAGCAGGAGCGCATCAAAATCGACGGGATGTATAAACTGCACGAAAACAAAAAAATCGTTGACGAATATAAGGACATCCTCATCTCCCTATCGGAAAAAGGGCAGGTCAACCCGTCGGAACTGGCGAAACTTTCCCGCCTTCGGACTCTAAGCCTTCGCCTCAACATTCCGCACACGCTCTTTGATACTCTCGACGAACTCCTGCTCAAGGACATGAATATTGTCGAGGTGGAGGAACCCGACTATGTACGGGACAGCCGCGCTATCTTCGAAGGCCTGTTTCTCCAAACGGACAAGATCAAAGGGCACATTTCACAAGAAGACCTCGTAAAGCTCCTCAAAGCCAAACAGAAGTCGACCCTCGTCAGAGACCAGGCGTTCGAGGGACTCCTCCTCGATACGGTTCGCGCCTGCGACGAACACGCCCGGGATCGAAACGATATGAGCGTTCTCGAAACCATGAGCTACATTCTGACATATTTCGACCGGTATGATAGCACCGCGACAACGATCAACAACCTGGCATTTATGGAAAACTCGGCACTGGGCGAAGATAGCACCCGCAGCATCTTCGGAAATAAAGAGGTCTTCGATCAGATCAGTCCCGATCTCTTCCGTGAACTTTTTGTTGACCCGCTGCGGGACAACCGGTACCTGACCCGGTACGGCCGAAAAAAAATCGATGCGCTTTTCCAGGGGCTTGCGCAGATCAAATCAGGCGATACCACCTACCGCGACCTTGCGGCCTCCATCTCCGGGGTGAACGACGACGACAAGATGTATACGGCGATACACCGCTACATCAAGGACCGGTTCAGGAGCATCTATGCCGAGCTGAATTCAAAGGAGGACCAGGAGATCTTCATACAGGACCTCAACCGCGAAATCCAGTCCAAGAGCATCGTTCAGGGACCTATCCCGCACAGCGTATTCGAGGAAATCATCCTGGACATCAGGAAAGAATCGTTTTATCTCAACAATCTCCTGCCCCATATCATCGTTTCACGGGACAACCAGGTCCGCGAAGACTTCCTGATGAACAGCGGTCTCGACCGTTTCTACGTCGAGGAGCTGGAGAAGGATTATTTTGAAATGAACAAGATCGAGAGAAACATCCTCGAAGAGATCAGGAAGTA
This sequence comes from Nitrospirota bacterium, assembly GCA_027456925.1. GTDB lineage: Bacteria > Nitrospirota > UBA9217 > UBA9217 > UBA9217 > JAJYKN01. The sequence continues at coordinate 3,546 of DAIDTZ010000342.1, read as the reverse complement.
ATCATGTTCAGGATGAGAGTCTTAGATCGCTACATTCTCGGAGAAATGATTCCCTCGTTCTTCCTGAGCATGGCCGTGCTCCTGCTCGTTCTCTTTCTTGAGAAATTGTTCAGACTGGCGGACCTTGTCGTTTCAAAAGGCGTCCCCCTGATGTCGATCATGAAGGTCCTGGCTTTTGCCATGCCGAGTTTCCTGGTGATCACCATCCCCATGTCGCTCGTCGTTGCCTCGCTTACCGCTTTTTCCCGGATGAGCGCGGACTCGGAGATAACCGCGATGAAGGCGTCCCGGATCAGCTTATACGGAATGATCCGTCCGGTCTTCGCCTTTGCGCTGTTTGCCTTCATCGTCACGGCCTTCACGTCGCTCATTCTGGTTCCCAGCGCCGATGTCGCGCTCAAAGTCCACCTTTTCAATATGGTAAAATCAAGCGCCATGGTGGGCATCGAACCCGGGGTTTTCGGAACCACCTTTGACGGCATGGTGATGTATACCGACAAAATGGGGCCCCACAACACCATGGAAGGCGTATTTATTTCCGACGAGCGGTCGGCCAAGGAGCCTTACGTAATTGTGGCAAAGCAGGGCAGCCTCATCGCCGATCCAAAATCGTTGAGCGTCACCATCTCCTTGCAGGATGGTTCAATCCAACCTCCGGTGAGCGACAATCAATCGTACTCGCTCATGAGGTTTTCCACCGCGCGCCTCTATCTCAACATCAACAGTTCGTTCGTGAAATCAGGGGATACGGACATAAGCATTGAAGATATGAGCAACACAGAGCTGCTCCAGGCGATCAACAAAGCCCGGCAGGCGGGAAAGCCGACGTACCCTCTTGAGACCGAGCTGCACAAGCGGCTCTCAATCCCCTTTGCGTGCCTGATCTTCGGTTTGATCGGGCCGCCCCTCGGGATCAGAAAAAGCCGGTCGGGAAAGTCTGCCGGCGTCGCCATTGCACTTCTCGTATTTCTCGTTTACTATATCATCTTGGGCATGGCGGCCAACCTTGCGCAAACCGGCACCGTTTCGCCGCCGTTGTCCTTCTGGGTCCCGAATTCCATCATGGCCGTTGCGGCGGTGATATTCGTCGTAACGAAGGCAAATGACACCAATTTCATGATCTGGAACAGGATCACCATGATCTATTACAGGACAAAAAACCGGCTCAAAAAGCCCGTACTGCCCTAATCGCGGACATTCGGCTATGACACTGCTCAGCAAACATATATTCAAAGAATTCATCACCTTCGTTGGCGGTATCTTGGTCGCCATCATCGTTGTGTATCTTTGCGTCGAATTCCTGCAGAAGGCGGACCGGTTCATCAAGTTCCATGCGACCCTTTCCCAGGTGTTGCTGTATTTTCTCTACAGCATTCCCAATATGGTCTCCTTGTCGCTGCCAATGGCGACCCTCATCGCATCACTCCTGTCGCTCGGCGGCCTGTCGCGCCACAACGAAATCATCGCCATGCGCGCAAGCGGCGTGAGCCTCGCGAAGATCGTCATGCCCGTGCTCGCCGGCGGGTTGCTGCTCTCCATTCTTGGCTTTCTCAACAACGAGTACTTCATGCCCGTGTACAGTTCGCGCGCCAACTACATCCGCAGCGTGGAGATCGAGAAAAAGCAGCAGCGAGTCATGTTTCAGCAGCACAAATTGTGGCTCCGCGGACCGGACAACAGTATTGCAAATATCGAGCTTGTTTCTCCGACCCGTACCGAAATGATAGGTCTGAGCATCTACAAACTGAACCCCGACTTCTCGGTGCGGGAACGGATATGGGCCGATCGCCTCGTCTGGGAAAACGGCGCCTGGAGGCTGAAGCACAGCCGCGCGTATACTCTGGTCGGCGATAAGGTGCGTTCCCGGGTAGCGGACAATGAGGTTTTTAACATCGTGGAAAGCCCCAGCGACCTCGGCATGATCGTGAAGGACTCCCAGGAAATGAATTTTCAGGAGTTGTGGGACTATGTCAAGAGACTCAAAATGAGCGGTTATAAGGCGCTGTCGTACGAGGTGGATCTGTACAACAAAATAGCGTTCCCCTTCTCCAGCCTGCTCGTGGTCATGATATCGCTCCCCTTTTCAATCCATAAGGTCCGTAGCGGCGGAGCGGGAAAGGGATTCGCCATCGCCATAGTCATTGCTTTCTTTTACTGGATGCTCATGAGCATCGGCAGCTCCCTCGGTCGCTCGGGCGTGCTGCCTCCCATGGCTGCCGCGTGGTTTGCCAACCTTTTATTCGGCGTCGCGGCTATTATTGTGCTGTTGCGGATGCAAAAAACGATGTAAGCTCCTTCCCGGTCCAGACGGCCGGCATTGGATTCTCCTGCGTCAGCCTTTCAACAAACGAGATGAATCTTACTTGGGACATCGGCTATGAGGAATAAAATATTTTTTTCACAGCGCATACTTGATTCACTTATCGACGAAGGCAGAATTAAGCTCGAGAAGAACACCCTCACGCTCCTGGCCAACGACCATCCTTCCTTTGATCTGGAGCCTGCCTATCGGTTCATCAGAACGGCCGACGGCGCTCCTGACCCGCACAACCTCGTGGGACAGATCAAATATGACCGGGAGGTCAAGGCGATGCACGCGGAAGTCTATCTCGACTCCGTCTTGTACCGCGACATTGCGTACGAAGCGGAGCAGGGGTTCATCGGAGAAAAAAAGGAGCTCCTGGACAAGCTTTCGGATACGGACATTCTCGCCCGGTTCCTGCTGGGAAACCTGTTGTAACCAATGATAAAGAAGATAGCAAAAATAGGACTCGGACTGGCCTTGGTCCCCTTCTGCCTGGGCTTTCTCTGGCAACTGTTCTCGACGATTTTTTCTTTGTCCTACCGGCCCGATACGCCCTACTATTTCGCCGCGGGGGGGATCGCCTATCTGACAGTGCATGTTTTGTTCAAAAAACCGGTTCTCACCTATGTGTTCGGACATGAGCTTACGCACGCCTTCTTCACCCTGCTCTTTGGGGGATCGGTCAAGTCCTTTCATGCCAGCGATCGGGGAGGCCGGGTTGTCGTGACAAAGTCTAATTTTATCATTACGCTCGCGCCCTATTTCTTCCCGATCTATACCTTCGGCGCCTTGGTCTTCTATGGCATAGCCAGGTCTACAGGCGCTGGAAACGGCGCAATCAACACCGTCATTTTTCTCTCCGGGGCCGGCTTCACTTTTCATCTTATGCTGACATTGATCTTTCTCCAGGCCGACCAAAATGACATCAGGGAGCAGGGAGCACTGTTTTCCTATCCCCTTATTTTCCTGTTCAATGTTATTTTCGCCGCGTTCCTGGTCGATATTTGCCTGGCCGAGAACATGAATTATCTCGAGTTCCTCGCCGGTGGTATAATGAAAGCGATGAAACTGACGGAGTATGGATTTACGTCGGTATTCGGGCTGATAGAAAAATCCGGAGCAGGAAAACGGCTGTAAAAAAAGACCGGCCCGGGGGTTTGAAAGGCAGGCATATGCTGAAAGTGGGTCTTACCGGCGGGATTGCCAGCGGCAAAAGCCTTGTTGCACGGGTTTTGAAAGAC
>DAIDTZ010000341.1 GCA_027456925.1 Nitrospirota bacterium | reverse complement strand
GGGAAATATTTTTTTCCCCGTCGCAAGCACGATCATCTCCTTCGAGCGGCCGGTAATGAAAAAGTAGCCGTCCTTGTCGCGGAAACCGAGATCTCCGGTAAAGAACCATCCGTCCCGGAGCACCTCGGCGGTTTCCTGCGGTTTTTTGTAATAGCCGAGCATCACGTTCGGCCCGCGTATGGCGATCTCCCCCTGGCCGTTCTCATCGGGATTCATGATCGCGACTTCATCGCCGGGGACCGGAATGCCGATGGAGCCGGCCTTCTGTTTCGAGAGCGGATTAAAGGTGGCAACCGGCGACGTCTCGGGCAGACCGTACCCTTCGATGATCGTGAACCCCAGTTTGGTCATGTCAAGATATACATCCGGATCGAGCCGGGCCCCGCCGCTCGCCAGAAGCCTGAACGTTTGCCCGAACATCGCATGCACCTTGCCGAAGACCGCCTTTCCGATGTTCACTCCCGCGGTCTTCCGGAGCAGCCCGTTCACCCTGAGGAGCAACTTGACGATCGACCGCACAGGCGCAGGATTTTTCTGGATCGCGTCGAAGATCGCGCGGCGCAAACCCGTAAACAACTGGGGCACGCCGAGCAGAATGCTGACCCTGGTTTCCTGCATGCAGGCCAGGATATCGGGGCCCTTGAGGCTGTTCAGCAGCGTGACCGCGGCGCCGGTCGAAAGGGGAAGCAGCATGGACGCCATGGCGGGATAAGTGTGATGCAACGGGAGAATACACAGCATGTTGTCGCCCGGATAAACGATGTCAAGCTTGATACAGCTCTCGCAGTTCGATGCCAGGTTCCCCTGCGTCAGCATAACCCCTTTCGGGTCTCCGGTCGTGCCCGAGGTGTACAGGAGGGCCGCAACATCACCCGCGGACGGAGGAGGAGGAAGAGAAACATCGGGATGGGCCGTCAGCATATCGGAAAAGGAAAGGTCATTTCCCGGATCGAAGGAGATGATCATGAAAGGACCGTTTGGGGGGAGTTTTGTCCTCGTCGTTGCCGAGACAAAAACGGCCCTGGCTTCCGAGCTCGCAAGAAGCAGAGCAACTTCCTTTTCCGTCAGTTGTGCATCGAGCGGTACGATCACCGCACCGAGCGACACCGTGGCAAGGTAGGCGAAGATCCACTCCGGACGGTTTTCCGAAAGGAGGGCCAGCCGGTCCTCTTTTGCTATTCCTCGCTCGGATAAGGAGCGTGCTGCGGACGCAATATTCGCCAGGACCTGTCGATAGGTATACTGCCGATACCGGTCATTTGCCTTGATCTGCAGGGCAAGGGCGTCGGGGTATCGACCTGCGGTTTCCCGGATTTTGTTCAGGATCATAGCAAGCCTCGCAGAAAAACTGCCAACAACAATCAAGTACGGGCGGCAGATAAATGACGAATAATACGCACTGTAGTGATAACATACACGGCAGGGAAACAATTGTCAATACAGGTGCAGGGAACTGCCCGGTGGACAAAATAGACAGCGTCCTTGACTAATGCTTCTCTTTTGCTTACACTTAAAAAAGAACTTCGCCAGCCGAAACCGGTCAAATAATTCCGCCCGAGAGGAGGCATCATATGCCGAAACTGCCTGCGCAGTACCTGGGAATTCAGAAAAGATATAAAGGGGTGATCAAGGCTGTGGAGAACCTCGGCAAGGCAACCAAAGCCGCCGGCCCCTTGAACGAGAAGACGGCGCGACTCATCCAGCTTGCGGCCGCGGCATCCGTGCGGTCCGAAGGCTCGGTCCATTCCCACGTCCGTCGCGCGCAGGCGGCAGGCGCTAAACCCGGGGAGATCAGGCACACCATCATTCTGCTGACCAGCACCATCGGCTTTCCAAGCGTGTCGGCCGCGCTCTCGTGGGTGGATGACGTGCTGCAGAGCAAATAAATAAGTTCTGACCGCGGCCCCGTAGGCCGTGACATTGCGGAATTTCCAGGAGGAGAGGCGCATCATGGCAAAGACAAAAGTTTCAATCGACCGGGAGGAGTGCATCAGCTGCGAATCATGCTGGACCATTTGTCCGGATTTCTTCGAGCAGAACACCGTTGATAGCTGGAGCGAGGTCGTCGAGAAGCACCGGACTGGCGGGAACCCTGCAGAAGGAGAGGCGCCCGGAGAGCTGCTGGACAAGGTGCAGGAGGCCGCAAACGCCTGCCCGGTGCAGATCATCCATGTAGGGTAGACGGGAATAGAGAACATGCCGTTTCTCGCGAAAACCGCAAAGTTTCTTGAGCAGTCTTCCCGTGAAATTCCCAATTTTCACGCCTTTGCGGGATAATGATGATTTCCGTTGCCGAATGATATGCCAATCAAGATCGATATTTTCATGTCGGAAATCTGCGGTTCCTACTACAAGCTCCGCGAAAACGTAGAGCGTGCGCTTCACGAATTGGGCATTGAAGCCGAGGTTAATTACGAAACAATCTATTACGATGACGCTGTCAGCCGAGGCATTAACGGTTCGCCTTCACTCTGGATCAACGGGAAAGATGCTTTTGAGGGGGGCAATTCTCCGGGGCTTACGTGAAGGGTATATGTGGATGAGTCCGGGAGACTCAAAAATGTTCCCTCAATTGAGATGCTGAAAAAAGCGATCAAGCGGGAAACGACGCCGGCCTCATTCTCATGACCGGTATCAACTGCATCGCCAATGAACAGTATGGCATCATCGTTCCAGAGGGGTAAAACATGAGGTGGAGCGGAGCCCCGGCGTACGTGTTCACGGAAGGATGGTAAGTGCCCATCCCTTGCCAACGGTTATGGCGCCCTGGGGGCAGAACTCCTGACAGCAGAAGCAGCGTATGCAGTTCCGGTAGTCTATAAGCAGTTTTTTGCCCCGTACTTCTATCGCGCCTTGGGGGCAGTGGCCCTGGCAAACGCCGCAGGAAATACATTGGGAATGATCTATCACGGGTTTTGTCGTAAATGCATTCTTGAGTGACCGCCGGGCCCATTCGGGAAGCTTCCATTCGAGATGCTCTTGAGCGGGGAGCCGGAATGTATTAATAACCATGCTCTCGATGGCATTGCCGAGAACCGCGATGCGGTCCAGCTTTGTTTCGCCGATGTCAAGTGCTTCTGCCGCCCGGATCAGGGGAAGCCGGTCCGGATACACGCCAACCAGTTTTGCCGACACCGCATCAATCGCGACTGCGTCACGGCCCGCGAGAATAGCGCCGATCTGACGCGGATCTCCGCTGCCGGGACCGTTCCCTTCCATGCCGATGACGGCATCCATGATCGTAAGACGCGGCTCGAGCAACAGATACAATTCCAGAAGCATCCGCATGAACAGCTCGTGGTTCACGCCGGTATTGAAGTGCCATTGGACCTTGCGCTTTCCGGGAATGCAGCCGAAGAGGTTCTTTACCGCACCGGTAAGCGTCGTCATACCATGGGTCTTGAGCTTCGGAAGGTTAATGATTACGTCAGCGTCATAAGCCCGCTTCGAGACCTCGAAGTGTTGAAATCTGCCGTTATTTTTTACCTGAACGGCCTCATCGAACTCCGCCAGCTCCGCCCCCTCTTCCCGCACGACATCGAGAATGCCTGACTTCTCTGCTACCTTCTTCAGATCGCCCATACCGGGGCTGTCGCCTACCATCGCAATGCCGCCGGCTGTCTGCACAAGACGTATAACTGCCCGTACCACCTCGGGATGGGTTGTGACGGCGGCCTCCGGCGGCCGTGCTTTCAGCAGATTCGGTTTTAGGAGAACCCGGTCACCCGGCTTGACAAACACAGGCATGCCGCCAAGCAGGTCCACGGCTTGCTGCACAGCGCGCTGAATATTGCCGCTGTCGTAATCAGCGCACCGGATAAGTGCGGTGTCAGATGATATTTTCGTCTTCATACGATATAAACGTCAGGGGGTCCGTGATCCTCCTCGCTTCCGGACAACCTGGAGGATATCGACCAGCGCCCCGTGAATTCTTCCGTTGCTTGCCAGAAGCTCGTCGCTGTGAATACTGAAGCCTGTGCCCGTGAAATCCGACACCATCCCGCCCGCTTCACGCGCGATAAGGCTTCCTGCGGCAACGTCCCACGGTTTCAGCTTGAGCTCCCAGAAACCGTCGAACCTTCCGGACGCTACGTAACAAAGATCAAGGGCCGCAGATCCGTCGCGGCGGACCTCCTGGGAGGCCATGAGCAGGTCGTGGAAATAATCCAGGTTATTTTTCTCGCTTGTCTTCCGGTCATAAGGGAAACCGGTGGCCAGCAGACTCTGGATAAGCCTGTCTGTACCCGAGACCTTCATTGCCTTCCCGTTTAGGGTCGCCCCCGCGCCTTTCCGAGCAGAGAACAGCTCATCTCTCATGGGGTCATACACAACGCCGACAATGACCTCGTCTTTATGTTCAAGCGCTATGGACACGGAGAAGCAAGGATAACCATGTGCATAATTCGTAGTGCCGTCCAGTGGGTCGATGATCCATTGGTAACCGGACGCTGTCTGAATTTTCGTTTCCTCCTCGGCGATAATTCCATGGTCCGGAAAAGAAGCAAGCAGCATCTCCACCACAACGCGTTCCGAGCGCATATCCATTTCGGTGACCAGATTGATATCGCCTTTGTAGGTAATTTCCCGCTTCCCTTGTATGTTCTCACGCAGCATCAATCCGGCCGCGCGCGCCGCATCGCTTGCAACGGTCAAGAAATCCTTCATCCATCTCCTCCTTTCGGAAGCTCGCTCCATAAGCCGTCTGCTGATGGCGTCATATTTTTTTGTTCGACCTCAAAAAATAAAAAGGGCAAGGCCCTGTCGCCTTACCCTTTCCTGAAAATTTCAGAATCGCCGCAGTCCCGCTCGGGATACTGGCTGTGCTATCTTGTGCAATTACACAAACAGTACTTTTTCCAAATCCAAAACAAAGAAGCTCGACCACGAAAGAATTACCCATATTGACAGTAAGGCAAGCTGTACTATCCGCTCCATTTCAACGCCCAGATAATCCGCCAGCATTTTTACGGTCCGCGGTTTCATGGTTACGCCTTTTAGCGTCCTCGAAACAGTCACTTTATGCATTCCCAGTCTATCCGCAATCTCGGTGTAGCTCAGCCCCCTCTCGAGACGTTTTCGTTCGAGAATTTCAATTTTATACATGGTCCCTCCGTTCACGATATTTTGTCCCCGTTGCCTAAGACCCTGGATGGATATTATCTAAATTTATGGTTATGAATATAACAC
>DAIDTZ010000340.1 GCA_027456925.1 Nitrospirota bacterium | reverse complement strand
TAACCACAACCAGGATTGGACAGGCCTTTCTCTCTCCTGGGTCATCTCCTATTGTCCATTGCCGTACGTCCCCTTGTCTACGGGGACCCGTGCTCCCCCCGCGTAGCTGACACCCGCACTCTAAAACTCCCGTAACGAATTACATTTTTGCCAATTGATGGCAAGCCGCTGGGATTATTTGCAGCAGGGCTGACGCTTTGCTGCGACATGAGGCTGTGCGTCATCGTGCATTTGCGGAACCACTCCCGATTGCAGCACTTGCCTCGGGTAAGGTGAGTTTACGCGCGAAATCAGCAAGGAGACACTATGATACAGATCCAGAATCTGACCAGGCTCTACCACGATGTGTGCGCGGTCGATCATATTAATCTGGAAATCAAGAAGGGTGAGATTCTTGGCCTCCTTGGGCCGAATGGGGCCGGAAAAACGACCACGCTCAGGATGTTGACCTGCTACCTGGCCCCCACTTCCGGCGATATCCACGTGAAAGGAATGAGCGTCCGCGAACAGCCGCTCGAAATCAAAAAGCTTTTCGGCTATTTGCCTGAATCTGCGCCCGTCTATCCGGATATGCTCGTCTACGACTTCCTCAACTTCGTTGCCTCTGTCCGCGGCATCGGCAGCGACCGGAGGGTCGCACGACAGAGGCAAATCGCCGAACTCTGCGGCCTTTCGGATGTGATGCACAAGTCCGTGCATGAGCTTTCCAAGGGGTACAAGCACCGGGTGGGCCTCGCCCACGCGATGATGAGCGACCCCGAGATCCTGATCCTCGATGAACCCACGTCCGGCCTGGACCCGAACCAGATCGTCGATATCCGCAACCTTATCAAAGAACTCGGCAAGAAAAAGACGGTGATCCTGTCAACCCACATTCTGAGCGAGGCCGAGGCGACGTGTGACCGCATCGTCATTATCAACAAGGGAGCGATCGTCGCCGACGGCGATGCTGACCAGCTGAAGAGGGAGGCGGGCTACGGCTACGGGATCGACATTTCGCTCGCCGTCCCGGACTTTGAAACAATAAAAGCAGCCTTCGTCAAATTGCCGGGCGTGCGGGAGACGGTCCTTACCGGGGTCAGAGACGGCGTCACGGACATTACGTTGTCCTGCGCGACCGAGGAGGACCTCCGCCCTGTTGTCTATGGGATCATCCGGCAACGTAATTGGCCTCTCTTGGAATTTCACAGGGAGACGCGGTCACTTGAGAACATATTCAGGGAATTGACCAAGGAGAACTAAGATGAAACAAACTTTGCATATTTTCAGGAAGGAATTCGGCGCTTACTTCGCGTCCCCGATAGCCTATATCGTCATTTCGATCTTTCTTGTTATTTCGGGATGGTTCTTTTTCTCGACCTTCTTCCTTTACGGGCAGGCCGAGCTGCGGGGGTTTTTTGCTCTTCTTCCCTTCACCTGCGCATTTATCGTCCCCGCAATCACCATGCGCCTCTTCTCCGAGGAATTCAACACAGGATCATTCGAGCTGCTCCTGACCATGCCGGTGTCGCGCCTCGAGATCGTCCTCGGTAAGTTTCTCGCGGCAACTGTTTTTTGCGCCGTGATGCTGCTGCCGACGTTTTCGTATGCCGCGACCGTCGCGCTGCTTGGGGCTCTCGACTGGGGTCCGGTCTTCGGCGGCTATGCCGGAGCGCTTTTCTTGTGCGCCTCGTTTTCGGCCGCGGGCGTGTTCGCGTCGTCCCTGACCAGGAACCAGGTCATCTCGTTCATCGTCGCGATGGCCATTTGCGTCACCCTGACCCTGCTCGACAAACTGCTGGTCTTCGCGCCGGAATCGCTCGTTGGCGTTTTTCAGTTCCTGGGGGCCGATGCGCACTTCCAGAGCATCGCGCGCGGGATACTGGACACGCGCGACATTCTCTATTTTCTGAGCGTCTGCTTTGTAGCGCTTTCCGCAACGCAGATCGTCATTCAGGAAAGGAGCTGAAAAGTCGATGAACATACCGACATTCATCCGGAAGCACGCCACGTTCCTGCTTTCCCTTGTCGCAGTTATTTTGATCAATGCCGTCGGCGTCACGCTCTACTTGCGCGCTGACCTTACGAAGAACAAGGTTTATACGCTGTCGGCGGCCAGCAGAAGCGCGGTCTCAGCGCTGTCGGAGCCGCTTACCATTAAGGTCTTCTTCACCTCTAATCTTCCAGCTCCCTACAACACGATCGAGCGCTACACGCGCGATCTGCTGGCGGAATACGCCATTGCCGGAAACCGCTTCTTCAACTACGAGTTTTACGACATCTCCGCCGCCGGGGGGGAGAAGTCTCAGAAGAATCGGGAACTGGCCCAGAGCTATGGGATTGCCCCGGTCCAGGTTCGGATGATCAAACAGGACCAGGTCAAATTCCAGAACGCTTTGATGGGCATGGTCCTGATCCACGGCGACATTATCGAGACGATCCCCTCCATTACCACGACGGACGGACTCGAATACCGGATCACCTCCGCCATCAGAAAAATGGCGAACAAGGTGAGCGCCCTCGTCAACATCAAGGACAAGGTGGCGATAAAACTCTACCTCTCATCGTCCCTTCAGGCCGTGGGGCCCTCCATCAACGTCCCGGGTCTGGCCGAGATGCCGGGCAGGATCGCTCGGCTTGTTGATAAGCTGAACAGCCGTTACTACGGCAAGCTTTCCTTTACCGCTCTCGACCCGAGCAGCCGCCCAGAGCTTGAAAAGGAGGCAGCGGACCACCACGTTTTATTCCTCCGATGGAACCGCTTCCGGGACAGCAGGGGGAAATTGGTGGCCGCAGGCCGGGCCTACGCCGGCCTCGTGGTCAATCACGGCGACCGGACGGAAACGGTTTCGCTTATCCACGTTCAAACCCTTCCGCTCTTCGGTACGCAGTATGCGCTTGCGGGCATGGACGAAATCGAGCAGGCCCTGTCCAAAACCGTTGAGTCCGTTATCAACGTAAACGAGGAAATCGGATACCTTGCGGACCACGGCACGCTGCCCTTGCCGGGCGCATCCGCCGGCGGAGGGCTTGCGAACCTGAACAAACAGTTGTCCGAGGAGTACAGCATCAAGCCGGTGAACCTGAACAACGGCGAAATCCCCGACTCCCTCTCGTTCCTCATGATCGCCGGTCCGCGCGAACCCTTCTCGGATTACGACCTGTACCAAATCGACCAGTTCCTGATGAAAGGAAAGAGCCTTGCGGTCTTTCTCGACCCCTTGAGCGAAGTCGCACCGCAAGGCGCAGGCGGCTTTCCCTTTCAGAACCAGGCGCCTTCCTACCGGCCGCTTGACACCGGACTGGGCAAACTCCTCGCCTGGTACGGTTTACATACGGAGAAATCCTACGTGCTTGACGAGAACTGCTATCATCAGCAGACGCCGGCGGTCTTCGGCGGAGGCGAGCAGCCGCTCTATTTTGCGCCGATCATCGAAAGTGACAAGATCGCCTCTGATGTTCCTTACCTCAGGAACCTCAATGGCTTTATCATGCTGAAGGCGTCGCCCGTGGATATCGACAAGCAGAAGATCGAAGAAAACGGCCTGAGCTTTACGCGGCTCTTCTCGTCGTCGGATCGATCCTGGGTTTCGGGGGGCATGACCGATCTGAACCCGATCTATCTTCAACCGCCATCCGATCCTGCCAAGCTTAAAAGTGTGGCCATGGCCTACGTGGTCGAAGGTCCCTTCCCGAGTTATTTCGCAGGCAAACCGGCCCCGGTAAAACCGGCGCCCGCGGGAAAATCGAAAAAAGCCGGGGAAAAGCGGGCAACGCACGTGATTGCCGAAGGCGGCGTCATCAAGAAGGGCAGGCCTGGAAAGATCTTTCTGATCGGCACCTCTGATATCCTGAAGGATAACCTGTTCGACGAGGAGGGGGGAACTCCGAACGCGCAGTTCGTTCTTAACGTTATCGACATGCTGAACAACCGCGTCGATAATGCGGTAATGCGCACGAAAGTCCAGAGCTTTAACCCGCTGAAACAGGTCGGGCCCGGTGCACGGACCGCCATAAAGACGGCAAACATCGTTGGTCTTCCCTTGCTCGTTGTCGCGGCCGGCCTGATCGTCTGGTTCCGGCGGACGGTCAGAAAACGAGCTATCCGGCGCATGTTCGCGAAGCGCGGTACTCAAGAGGTTCATTAAAAGGAGATCCGGTATGAAGCGGAAAAAGGAGCTTATCTTTCTTCTTGTGATCATTGCCGCCCTTGCGGCGTATCTGGTCGTGCAAAAGAGCGGCAGGATGCACTACGTCCTGCCTTCTGTTGACCGGATCGAGTCCAAGCACATTACGAAACTGCTTATCAGGAATAAGGATGCAGTCATCACCCTCGCGAAGAAGGGTGAGGACTGGCTCGTCGAACCCCAGGGATATCCGGCAGACAAGGGGAGTGTACACAGCCTGCTGGAAAATATAGACGGTCTAACGCTGACCGCCCTTGCCTCGGAAGCGGGAAATGAAGCGGTCTATGAGCTCGACGCTGGTCACAGGATCGAGGCCGCAGTTTATGAGGGAGACAAGCTTGTCCGGAAAATAGAAATAGGGAAGACTGCGGCCTCGGGCGGACACACCTTCGTTGAACTGGAAGGGCACCCCGGGATATTTTATGCAGACAATGATCTTCGCAGCGCTTTTGACAAAACAGTCCCCGATCTCCGCGATAAGGTGGTCATGAAGGTGGACGGTGATATTGCAGGCATTATCCTGTCCAAGGGCGCAAAAACCCTGAAGATCGAAAAGAGTCAACCTCCGGTCGGGAACGCGAAAAAGAAAGTACGTGGAGGGCATCCGGTGAAACAGGGGGCGGGCTCACGCTGGATTGCCGGGAAAAAGCCTGCGAACGACGCTCAGGTGGACGATCTGATCGCCACCCTCTCGAACCTCAGCTGCGAGGATTTCATCGAAGGAAAGGAGAAAAAGGATTTCCATGCCCCCCTCTATACTATCTCGCTCAGAGGAACCAAGACTTACGCCCTGTCGATCTACCGCGGCAAGGACAAGACCTATGTAGCGGTTTCCTCGGAAACCCCCTATCCCTTTAAGCTTTCAGAATGGACGGCAAAGAAGATCATGAAGGATTTAGGCAGCCTTACGGCCCCGGCAACTTGAAGCTGTACTGGTTTCCGGCCCCGATGGCCGTCAGATGAAGCCGCTTGATTTTGGATTATGGTTAAATGAAATTCTCACTTGAAAGTCGTGATAATTGTACAATAAGGAGACAGATATGAAGATGAAGAATGATTCAGTAAAATTATGGAAGAAGATCGCCCTCATCGCGGTGATCCTCGCAGT
>DAIDTZ010000339.1 GCA_027456925.1 Nitrospirota bacterium | reverse complement strand
GGGCACGGCGAGCAGACCCATGCCGATCAGCATCGAAGGCGAACCTTCCCTGGCGCCCCGGGCCTCCGCGGTCCTGGGCATGCCGAGGAAGGAAATGCCGAAGGCCTTCACAAATCCCGCCGCTGCAATAGCGCCGGTAAGCGCCAATGCCGCGCCGCCCAGGGGGGACACGATCTTTGCCGTTATCGACGGGGACTGATAACCGAGAAGCAGCGACTGATACGTAAGCCATTCGCTCACAAAACCGTTAAAGGGAGGGAGCGCGCAGATCGAAAGGGCCCCGGCGAGAAAGAAGAGCCCCGTGTAGGGCAGGCGCTTGAGCAGTCCTCCCATACGTTCCATGTTTCCCGTGCCAACGCCGCGGATGATCGATCCCGATCCCAGAAAAAGCGCTCCTTTGAACAAGGCATGGTTCAACAGGTGGAACAGGGCCGCTGAAAGCGCAACCCCGGACAGTACATAAAGGCCGCTGCTTTTGAACATCATGGATGCCCCCACGCCGAGCAGGATGATCCCGATGTTCTCCACGCTGGAGTACGCGAGAAATAATTTCAGTTCATTTTCAATGATGGCGTAAAGGATGCCCAGGAGCGCCGAGACGGCGCCCACGGCGATGACCGTGATCCCCCACCACTCCGGCCCCTGCCCCATGACGTCCATGCAGATGCGGATGATGCCGTAAATGCCCATCTTGACCATGAGTCCCGACATCAATGCCGCAACCTGGGGAGGCGCGACGGGATAAGCGCGGGGGATCCAGGTATGGAGCGGAATGATGCCTGCCTTGGTGCCGAAGCCGATCAGGGCAAAGACAAAGATGATGGACTTGATAGCCGCAGGCATGCCGGCGATCCCCGCCTTCATGCCCTCAAAATCCATGCTTCCGGTCGAACGGTAGAGCAGAAAGAACAGCACGATGATGAACGCCGTTCCGATATGGGTCATCACCGCGTAAAAAAGTCCGGCTCGCGACGCTTTCTCCGTCCGTTCGATCGTTACGAGGAGATAGGACGCGATCGCCATGGTCTCCCACGCAACCAGGAAAGTGAAGAGGTTTGCAGACAGCACAACCGCATACAAGCTCAGAATCAGGATATTGTAGAAGAACCCCAGAAAGCCGGCACGGGCCGTATCGCGAGTAAAGCCGATGGAATAGACGGAAATGGCAAAGGTGACGAGGGAGATCGTGATGACGAAAAAACCGGACAGCGCATCACCGCGCAGCGCAAACTCGAAAAACGAAGACACCGCAAGAACGGGAAAGGACGCCGGAGCCGCTGTGATAAGGTTAAAACCCAGGAAGAGAAAACTAAGCGAGCCGAGCAGGGAGAAGAAATAGGTCGTTGTTCTGATTTTTTTTGCTGGTACGAGTGCGCTGAGTGCACTGACTACGAAAAATATAATACCTGAAAGAAGATACTGTTCCGTTTCCATCTAAAGAAAATCCCGCTTTGTCAAAAATCAGGTTTTTGCAGAAAAACCGCGTAACGATGCCGTAGTATATTCCAT
>DAIDTZ010000338.1 GCA_027456925.1 Nitrospirota bacterium | reverse complement strand
GGATTGCTTCGCTTTGCTCGCAAAGACAGCTAAAGACCTTATCGACAACATCTTAAAACTCAATACCCGAGCCTCCGGGTCACCATTGCCAGGACAACGGAAACACCGAGCGCCCCCGCCAAAAGCGCGATGGAAACCACGAGGCTGCTGAGCAGAGCGGGATTGACTAGCAGCACGCCGCCGAGTCCGAGCATCATGGCGCCTGAAATGAGCTTCAGAAACCTCACCTGCCATTCCGAGAGTTTCTTATTGCCGAGCGTAAGGGTGAATACAAGAACGATCAGAAAGAGCGGGACGACGTAAACGATATTATAGAACAGGAGGTAGAGATAATAGGTTGCCGTGGACATCGCATGCAAGGTCAGGATCCGCGTATAGACCATGGGGAAGCCCGCCGTGCACAGCAATTCATAGGAATTGGCGACAACTGCCAGCGCCGTGGCGCCGATGATGATCGAGAAGAGCGAGGAAGAACGCAGGAGTCTTCGCATCCGGTCGAAGAGCTTCGGCTTGGCGCTGTCCGGGATCGTGAGCGACACCCCCTGCTTGAAGAGAAAAAAATCCTTGATGTTGATCGCGGCGATCAGTACCGATACCAGGCCCGCTATCATCGTGATAATTGCAACATGGCCCATGACAAGAAACAGGTTCAGCCAGGCAGCCATGAACAGAAAATAGATCAAGCCGGAAAAGAAAACAAAGACACCGCCGACCAAAAGCATTTTATTACGCGACTGTGCATGGACCAGGAGCCCCAAAAGCGTCAGAAGCACGAAAAAAGCGCAGGGATTGAAGCTGTCCATTCCGGCGATCATGAGAGTCAGGAGAGGAAGAGAAGTTGTCCGCGCGTCCAAAGAACCGGCAAGCGGAAGACCGCCGAATCCGCCTGCGTCTCCCTTCGGGTTCTTCGTTTGAGAACCGGGCCCCGCCAAGGCCGTGGCGCCCTTGCCCGCGTCCTTCATCAGGACCTCAGCGGGATCAATGCACGTCCTGGTCCGGCACGCTTCAATAAGACCTGCGATCCCGGCTTGCGATTGCCGCGAAAAACCTGGGAAGACCTCTTGATCCACAAAGGTGATCGGGACGCCAGAGGCGCGCACGCCCCGTGCCGTAAGCAGGGAAGACAGCAAAGCTGCGTTCTTTTTGTCGTACCACACTTCATAGTCCCTGATGTTCAGTGAAGGATTCGCGCGTTGTAATTCCGAGAGGAAGCTCTTCTCTTTCTCGCAGTGGGGACAGCCCCGGCCCCAAAAAAAATAGACAACGACTGTTTTCTGCTCCCCAGTCTTCGGAACGCTTCTCCTGTCCGCTCGTTTCTCCTTCTTCAACAAAGGCGTCGGACCGGCCTCCGCAACAGGCTGGAGCATTTGCACGCCCTGCACGCCCGTCAACGGGACGAGGCCCTCTGGGTCTGCGCAGATGCCGCTGCTGTCCGGGACCTTGTCCGTATCCGGGGCACACTTAGTCTCCGTTGCCGCACTATCAACAGCCGACGCTGTCCCGGCAAAGAGAAAAAGAGCAAGGACAAACAGTGCTGAAATAGGCGCCTTCATTCCGCACATCCCTGGTGCAGAGGACCATGATGCATTGTATTGCAAACCACGTGCACGAACAGGGTGGGAGCCATGCTTCTATTGTAGCAAATTACGGGTGAAACCACGGGTTCTGCTTCGCAGAACACACAGATGGACACTATGAAAAATTTATTTCGAATAAGAACTTCGGCCAAGTGGTGGTTCTTGCTTTTGTCTTAAGCATTTTGAACCATCCGTGTTTATCCTTGTCAATCCATGGTTAAATGCTCTTTTTAGGATCGGGGTCACACAGGACAATATGGGGGAAAGGACAACCCGGTCGGAGAAAAAAGAAAACCGCTGTCTCCAGGGGAAACAGCGGTCGTAAGAAGTGTTGAAATAAGAGTGTCTAGCAGGTGCTGCAGGAAGAGCCGCATGAACTGGGCTGCATGCCCGTGAGCACGAAACCCTGGGCTTCCTGGAAATCGATGCTCGTATTCATGAGCATGCCGTTTGCCCGCTCTTCCAGGAAAATCTTCAGACCATCCAACTCGATGGTTGAGTCGCCCGTCTGGGCTGCTTTGGCTATGTCCATAGCCAATGAGGGGCTTCAGCCGCCCGGGACGACGAAAATCCTCACTCCATCGCCGGCAGCGCCCTGCTGGGAAACGACTTCCTTGAACTTGTTTACCGCGTTGTCCGTCAAACTAACCATACTTCCTCCTTGATGTGATTCTGAGCCGGTCTTGCCTCAGGTTATCGGATATTATTAGTCTAGTATAATACCAGTCTCAGCGAACTTACGCAACCGTTTTTTTGTGATAAAACGGCGTTTTAGCGGGGCCCTCCAGCAGAACCTGGGAATGCACGCCGCGGAATTCGCATTCCCGGCGGCCCTCCGCCCGGCGGCTCTCGGGCTTCAGGCGACCTTCCGTTCCAGCGTCTTTACAAAACCCTCGATGTTCGCCTTGATCTCATCCCGCGCCCGCCTGAACTCCATCATCACCTCTTCCGCCGTGCCGATGACCGCAACGGGGTCCTTGACCGGCCAGTGGAGCCGCCGGATCTCGGGCGGAGTCCACGGGCATGCTTCTTCGGCGCTGGAACAAAGCGTAATCACCACATCCATGGTCCGGAGCAGGACTTCGTCGATTTCCTTCGATTTCTGTTTTGAAATATCGATGCCGATTTCCTTCATCACCGCAATGGCGCGCCGATGCACTCCCGCTGCCAGGAGCCCCGCGCTGAAGGGCTCCAGAACGCCCTTCCCGAGTTCACGGGCAAGCCCTTCAGCCATCTGGCTCCTGCAGGAGTTGCCGGTGCAGAGGAACATTACTTTAACAAGAGTAGCTTTGTCCATGGTTTATTTTACCTCTTCTCCGTCGAAAAAGTGCGAGGGCGGAAGATAAGATTTACATCTGTGGTTCGAAGGCCATGAGCGGTTCATCTGAAACCGCCCCCTGTTGAAGGCTTCACTGCGGGTTTTTATCCAGAAGGTTTTTGATCCCGTCCGTCGTGTACACCTTTCCCTGATCGTCCACGATGATAGCTTCAGCACCAAGCTTTTTCACGATCTTCAATCCTTCTTCGGGGCCGAGGATGAACGGCACCTTTGCGAGCGGATCGATCACCGCTCCCCTGTCCCCCACCAGCGTGACGGAGATGACCCCTTTCGACGGTTTTCCCGTCCGCGGGTCGATGATATGATGGTAACGCTTCTTTTCTATGATGACGAACCGTTCGTAATCGCCTGACGTGGAAATATACTTGTCGCTTAAATCAAGGATAGCCAGGACCTTGTCTTTTTCCCGCGGATGCTGCACGCCGATCCGCCAGGGTTTCCCGTCATCCCGGTGGCCCAGGACCCAGATATCGCCGGCAAGAGCGATCACCGCGTCGTTGATGCCCCGTTTTTTCAGCAGGTCCTTGACGCGGTCGGCCAGGTATCCCTTCATGCCCCCGAAGTCCATGATCATGCCCTTTTTTTTGAGAAAGATCGTCGAATGCTTCCGGTCAACGACGACGTTCCGGTAATTCACCAGGGGCTTGATCCGCGCGATCTCCTTGTCCGACGGGACCGTGCCCTCTTTCAGCTTCATCTGCCACAGAACGACGAGCGGACCGACGGTCACATCGAAAACTCCGCCCGAGAGGTCCGATATTTTCCTGGCGTCTTCTACGACCTCCATCATCTCCGGAGACACTTTGACAGGATGCTTCCCCGCTGCCAGGTTCACCTGGGTGATCTCGCTGGTGTCCTTGTACAGCGACATCATGGCGTCAAGCCGTCGGAGTTCCGCCATCCCTGCATCTATGGCGGCTGCGCCCTCTTCCTCCGATTTCGCCACGACCGTAATGGTGATATCCGTGCCCATGATCGCTTCGGTCTTCTGAACGGACCTGGGCCGTGAGCACCCGCCCGCGAGCGCGAGCACCGCCATCGCAACTGCAAAAAAACGTTTCATATGTTTCTGCATTCTCCTTACCTGATTTCTCGACCTATCCACGATAGGTTCGCGCAAATTTGTTTTCCCTGTTGGGTGGGGCAAAGGACTGCGAAGAGGAAGTCCCGGGAAACAGGCACGCCGGCGCTGCACGAGGAAAGAGAGGGGGGCGCTATCCTTTGCCCATCTTTCTTTTTAGGATCAAATTCCTGGCCGCTGTCCGCACTGCTTCGGGAATGCCGCGGCTCCGTTCCAGGAG
>DAIDTZ010000337.1 GCA_027456925.1 Nitrospirota bacterium | reverse complement strand
GGGGGGGGAGATCGATCCCACCAACCCGGTCCTGACCCGGATGCTGGGGTTGATCGATATGGGGAAAGACACCTTTGTCGATGTCGTGGACGCGAACGGAATCGTAATCTCGTCGTCCGATCACTCCCGCACGTTGACCCACTGCAACCGGGGCAATTTTTTCACAAATATGATCAACGAGAAGAAAGAGCGGGTGATGACCTGCCATTCCTGTCACCAATCCGGAACGCGGAGCGAGAAAAAGACCATGGTCCTCGCTTTTGTTCCCCTGGAACTGGCGCCGTGGGGAATTTCGATCCAGGAACCCCGGGAGGTCGTGTTTGGGGCGGCGTCCAAACTGGAGCGGACCTTCATTCTTCTCGTATCCATCTTCATCGGGACTGCGTTCCTCTTGACCGTCGGGATCAGCCGCAGCATCGTGGATCCGCTGAACAGCTTGATTCGCGGCACCGACCGGATTGCTGGCGGCGATCTGTCGAAACCGATGCCGGTGCAGGGGACCGATGAACTCGGCATCCTCAGCAGGAGTTTCGAAATCATGCGGCTTAAGCTCGTGGAATCCCGGGAGCGCCTCACCCGGCACGCGCTTGAACTGGAAAACCGGGTGCAGGAGCGAACGCACCAGATCAACGAAAGCCAGAAACGGGCCGAGTTGCTCTTTCGAAAAGTGGTCTCCAGCCAGGAGGATGAGCGCAAGAGGATCGCCCGGGAGCTCCATGATGATACGCTCCAGGACCTTTCGGCAGCGCTCATGCAAATCGATATGTGCAGGCTTCAGCCGGACAAGGTCACTCCGCAGAAAATCGCAGCCATCTGGGGAATCATCGACAACGCCCTCGCCGGGGTCATCGGCATCATCCAGAACCTGCGGCCGACCCTTCTGGACGACCTCGGGCTGGTGCCGGCGATCAAATCGCTGCTCGATCTTCACCTGGGCGAATCGGGCGTCAATTATTTCATTAATACGGCCGGGGTCCCGGACCGGCGGTTTCGCCCCCAGGTGGAAACCGCTCTCTTCCGGATCATCCAGGAGGCCGTGGCAAACATCGCTCACCATGCTCAGGCTGAGAACGTTTTCGTCCTGTTCAAGATCGAGCGCAGCACCGTGCACGTGGACATCGAGGATGACGGGGAAGGCTTCGACCTCGGCACGTTGTTCCTGTCGGGCGGACACGAGGTGATGGACCGGCGGGGGCTTGGACTTCTGGGCATGCGGGAGCGGGTGATCCTGATCGGGGGCAAGATCGAGAGCTGTTCCATGCCGGGACTCGGCACGCGCATCGATATCCGGATTCCGCTCAATGAATCGGAGGCTGCCCATGCATAAGAAAAAAGTTCTGATAGCCGATGATCATGCGCTGGTCCGTGAGGGAATTGCGGCGTTCCTCAGGCTCTGCGACGACATCGAAGTGATCGCAGAAGCCTCCGATGGACTCGAGGCAATCGAGAAAACCGCGCGGCATCATCCCGACATCGTCATCATGGACATCAACATGCCGAAGCTCGGCGGGCTCGAAACGACGATCGAGATCAAGAAAATGCACCCTCACATCAAAGTGCTGGTGCTGACCCAGTATGAGGATCGGGAATACATCGCGAGGTTTCTCAAGGCGGGGGTTTCAGGATATTTGTTGAAAAAAGCGGTCGGAAGCGATCTGGTTGCCGCCCTCAAGGCGATCATTCGCGGAGAACTGTACCTCTATTCGTCGATTGCCTCGGAAGTCGTGGCGAGATATCTTCAGGGAGACAAGCAGGGAGACGCGGACAACCCCTACGAAAAATTGAGCGACCGGGAGAAGCAGGTGCTCAAGCTCGTTGCCGAAGGTCACACCCACAAGGAAGCTGCGGACATGCTCGGCATCAGCGTTAAGACCGTCATCGCCCATCAAACCAACATCGGAGAAAAGCTCGGGGTCCACACCCGTGCCGGACTCATTAAATTTGCAATTCAGAAGGGAATAATAAAAATCAACTCATAGCGGGAGAAGGCCTACACCTTGCCGTCGACCATTTCCCGCATCTCTTTGCCGGCTTTGAAGAACGGCACTTTCTTTGGCGGCACCTGGACGGTCTCTCCGGTCTTGGGGTTCCTGCCTTCCTTCGCCCGGCGGTGACGGATCCGGAAACTGCCGAATCCGCGGATCTCCACCTTATCTTCACGTGACAAGGCCTCTTTAATGCCGTCGAGCACGGTGTTGACGACGACCTCTACCTGTTTTCTGGTCAAACCCGGCTTTTTCTCGGCTATTTTGTCAACCAGTTCCGCCTTTGTCATGCAATCCCTCCCGAAGATAAAAATTCAAAGTTCAGCGCACAGAGTGGAAGTGTTCCGTTCACTTTGAACTACGAACCTTAAACTCTGTTTTACCGATATAGCAAGGAAATGGTATTCCTGTTGAGCCCCCGGGTCATGACGTCCCCCACCCAGGCTGCGGATTCTTCCCTGAGATAATCAAGGAAGGGCGCTTTTTTCTTTTTTTCCACGATTCTCGGTTTTCCCTTGATGCCTGCCAGGGTCCCCGCAAGCGCGATACTATCGGTGAGGTCTCCGAGCCGGTCTACAAGCTTGAGCGCAAGCGCCTGGCGTCCCGTGAAAATGCGTCCGTCCGCAATGGCCTTGACGGCGTCCACGGGAATCCTGCGGCCCTCGGCCACGGCATCGATGAACTGGGCGTGAACGTCGTCGATGACTCCCTGCAGCAGCTTTTTTTCCGGCTCGGTCATGTCGCGGAACGGCGAGCCCATGTCCTTATATTGCCCGGCCTTGACAACCATTCCCTTTATGCCGATCTTTTCAAGGAGTTTCTCGACGCTGGCAAATTCCATGATGACGCCGATGCTGCCGGTGAGCGTGCCGGGATTGGCGACGATCTTGTCCGCCGCAACGGCAATGTAGTAGCCGCCCGACGCGGCCACCGATCCCATGGACACGACGACCTTCTTTCCCTCTTTTCGCGCATACTTTACGGCGTTGTAGATTTCCTGGGAAGCGACCACTCCGCCGCCGGGGCTGTCGATCCGGAGGACGATCGCCTTAACGGAACCGTCCTCGGCGTAGTCATGCAGTTCCTCCACCACATTCTCGGAGGTCACGAGCAGCCCCTCGATCTTGACAAGTGCCACTTTATCCGAGCCCACGCCCGGCAGGGAAG